>MZGO01000028.1 GCA_002084985.1 Thermotoga sp. 4484_232
ATAAAGGAGGTGTTCAAAGATGGTGAAGGTGACGAAAGATCTGGTAAGACATCTGGAGAATCTGGCAAGACTGGAATTGACGGAAGAGCAGAGGGAGAGGATAATGAAAGACATGGAGGAGATACTGGGGTACATGGAGATGCTGGATGAGGTGGATGTCAGTGATGTTGAGCCCATGTACACACCTGTGGAAGATCCTGTCCTTCTCAGAAAAGGTGAACCTCGCGTTTTTGAAAGGATAGATCACATAAGAAAGAACTTCCCAAGTGAGGACAAAGGTCATATAAAAGTTCCAGGAATTCACAGATGAATTGGAAAGAAGCTGAAAAATTGGCGGCGGATCATCTGAAAAGAAAGGGTTACAGAATACTGGAGAGAAACTACAGAACCCCATACGGTGAGATAGATATAATCGCTATGAAGGGGAAAGTGTTGGTATTCGTGGAAGTGAAAAGCGGGTCTGGCAAAAGAATAAAACCATTGGATAGGATAGACAGAAAGAAAATTAAAAGAATGCTCACAACTGCTCAGTTTTTCATTTTGAATAAAAATTTTTCCTTCAGGAGAGTCAGATTTGATGTGATTGAAGTCACACCTTCAGGTATAACACATATCGAGGAGGTGAATTTTTGAAAGTAGTCGCTGTCAACAAGAAGGCACGGAACGATTACGATATACTGGAGACTTACGAAGCTGGTGTTGAACTCAAGGGAACGGAAGTGAAATCTTTAAGAGAAGGTAGTGTGAGTTTCAAAGACTCATTCTGTAAGATAAAAGATGGAGAGGTTTTTCTCATAAACCTTTATATAGCACCTTATAGACATGCAGGGGTTTTCAATCATGACCCAGAAAGACCCAGAAAGCTCCTGCTCCATAAAAGGGAAATAAAAAGATTGGCTGGAAAGGTCCAGGAAGAAGGAGTGACCATAGTACCCCTTAAGATATATTTCAACGATAGAGGAATAGCAAAAGTGGAAATAGCGGTAGCGAGGGGCAGAAAGAAGTACGACAAGAGAGAGAAGATAAAGAAGAAGGAGATCGAAAGGAGACTGAGAGAGTACATGAAATACAGGGGAAGGTGGTGAAGATGATACTTTTCAAAAGCCCAGGAATTGAGAACACAGAAGAAACGTTGAAAATAGCGATTGAGGAGGTAAAGAAATCCGGCTTGAAAACACTGGTGATCTCCTCAACAAGGGGATATTCTGCGGAAAAAGCTTTGAAAATCATACCGGAGGGTATAAAACTGATAGTTGTAACCCATCATTACGGTTTTAAGGAAGAGAACGAATGTGAATTCTCTGAGGAGATCAGAAAGAAGATCGTTGAAAAGGGTTACGATGTTTTAACAGCCACTCACACACTTTCTGGTATAGAGAGAACCTTCAGAAAGGAATTTGGAGGGTTGTATCCCACAGAGATAGTTGCCCAAACTTTGAGGTTGTTCTGTGAAGGCGTCAAAGTTTGTGTTGAGATAGCTGTAATGTGTGCAGATGCTGGACTTGTAAGAACAGATGAGTGGATCGTTACATGTGCCGGTACGTCTAAGGGACTAGATACAGCGCTGGTCATAAAACCTTCGAATTCAAACAGATTCTTCGATTTAAAGATAGGAAAAGTGCTGTGTATGCCATCAGATTACACGTAAAATGAAGGGGGGGACCCCCCTTCAATCCCAAGGATTCCATTTTCCGGATAAGAAGAGATCTATGTGTTTTGCCGCCCTTTTACCGGCTCCCATAGCCTCTATAACCGTTGCCGCTCCTGTGACAATATCCCCTCCCGCAAAAACACCCTTAACACTTGTTGCTCCGGTCTCTAAGTCAGCTTCTATGTATCCCCGCTTGTTTCTTTTAAGTTCCTTGAACTCAGACAGAAGGAGACGATTCGCTTCTTGCCCAATGGCTTCTATGGCCATATCGACTTCCATTGTGAAGTTACTACCTTCTATTGGAATGGGTCTTCTCCTGCCAGAAGAATCAGGCTCTCCAAGCTTCATTCTCACGCATTCCATAGCCACCAAGTTACCTTCCTCGTCTCCTATGTACTTAACGGGTTGTGTCAACCAATGGAACTCTATTCCCTCTTCTATAGCATGATGGTACTCTTCGAGCCTTGCTGGCATCTCTTTTTCAGATCTTCTATAAACTATCATCACCTTCTCTGCCCCTAACCTTAAAGCACTTCTTGCTGCATCCATCGCCGTGTTTCCTGCACCAATGACTGCCACTTTTCTTCCAACCTTTATCGGAGTATCGTATTCTGGGAAAAGATACGCCTTCATAAGGTTTATCCTTGTTAGAAATTCGCTGGCTGAGTAAACTCCGTTCAAATTGGTACCAGGTATCTTCATGAATTTTGGAGTTCCGGCTCCTATACCAATGAATATGGCATCATATTCCTCAAGTAATTCCTTAACTGATATCGATTTTCCAACGACCACACTGGTTCTTATTTCAACTCCCAATCTCTTTATGAATTCCACTTCTCTCTCCACGATCTTTTTAGGAAGCCTGAATTCCGGTATCCCATAGATCAAAACACCGCCTGGCTTATGGAAGGCCTCAAACACAACGACATCGTATCCCATCTTCGCAAGGTCAGCAGCTGCTGTGAGCCCAGCTGGCCCTGCCCCTATAACGGCAACTTTTTTGTTCTTCTTATCGCTTATCTCTGGGACTCTGATTCCAACATTTTCCGCTTCCCAATCCGCTACGAACCTCTCCAATCTCCCTATGGCTACAGGTTCCGCATTTGGTATCTTCCCTACAACACATTTTGCCTCACACTGAACTTCCTGAGGACAGACTCTGCCACAGACCGCCGGGAGGTTGTTGTATTTCTTTATGATATCTATAGCTCCAAGAAAGTCTTTCTCTCTGATCTTCTTTATGAATCCAGGTATATCGATTCCCACAGGACAACCGGAAATACACGGATGAGTGGGACATTGTAAACATCTTTCAGCTTCTCTAATTGCTTCTTCTTCGGTGTAACCTAAAGCAACCTCCTCGAAATTTCGTCTTCTGACCCGAGGATCCCGCTCTTTCATTGGTGTCTTTTTCAATTGTTTCAAAGCCAAGATGTATCACCCACCTTTTTCAGGAATCTCTCAAGAGCCAATTTCTCTTCTTCCTTGTATTGATTCAATCTCTTGAGGAGCTCATCCCAATCCACTTTTGTTCCATCGAATTCTGGTCCATCAACGCATGCAAATTTTATCTCCCCATCCACACTCACCCTGCAGGCTCCACACATTCCAGTACCATCCACCATTATGGAGTTCAACGATACCCATATGGGAATACCGTATTCTTTAGCCTTCAGAGAGCAAAATTTCATCATTATGGCTGGACCGATCGCCCACATTATGTCGAACTTGTATCCTTTCTTCATCAGGTAATCCATCCCATCCGTCACAACACCTTTCATGCCTTTACTTCCATCATCGGTTGTCACGAGAATCTCAGAAAGCTCTGAAAACTCCTTCTCCATTATCACGTACTCTGCTGACCTACCACCAAGGATGGAGAAGAGTTCATTTCCTGCTTCTTTCAGAGCCTTTGCTATAGGATACAAGGTGGCTATTCCAACTCCACCACCAACGAGGAGAACTTTCCCATAGTACTTTATCTCGCTGGGATTTCCAAGAGGTCCAACTACATCCAGGAACTCATCGCCTTCTTTCATCATGCATATTTCATAAGTGCTCTTCCCAACAGCTCTGACGATCATTCTGAAAGCTTTTTCCTCGGGAAACGTGTCAGCCACAGTTAGGGGGATTCTCTCCGCTTTTTCATGGGTTCTGACAATGATGAATTGGCCGGGCTTTGCTCTTTTGGCGATATCCTCGTTTTCAATTATGAAATCGTGCACTCCTGGTGCTAATCTTCTTTTTTTCAAAATTTTGTTAGGCAAGTTGTCACCTCCTCTTCACAATTTTACCAAAAAAATCACAAACTCCGAAAGGCTCAACCCACATCTATATCACTTCCACCTACTCCTCCACCGACACCTGAACCAAAATCTCCTCCACCTCTGACCGACGTACTGGAACTCACAATGGATCTCGCTGTGAGCGGTATAGTGGAGAGATAAGCATAAACAGGAGCTTCGTAGCTACTTCTTGCGATGGGGGTGTTGGGAGGTTCAGGAAGCATTTTTCTCATGATTCTCACGGTTTTTTTAGCAACACCAAGGGCCGTTGCGTAGATGAGGTAACCTTCCCACAGAACGATGGAATCTGGAGGATGTTGAGATAATAGGGAAAAATCCGTTATGAACCTCTCGAACGCTTTCCATTTCAGGTAGTACACCCTACCCTCCTCGGTCCATCTTGCTAAAATATCCTTCCTCAGGAAAAGTACGAACAGATTGATCAAAAATCCTGAAAGCCCCATCGCACTGCTGAATATGGTAACATGTTCGTACCCTTTCATGAACGATGGAAGGAATAGGAAAAGGAAACCTGGAATCATCAGGAAGAAAGCCGTAACCTTGGCTATCGTGTTTCCTTTCGCTTCGATGAAATCTCTCCCTTTAACTTCCTCAGAGATATTTTGTTGCCAGGATTTATACAGATCATAAATCGCTTTAGCTTCCTTTTTCAACTGAGGTTTCGGATTCTTCAGATCGATGATTCCATTAACTGCCAGCAATTCCAATATTTTGTAGATCTCTTCGTTTCTTCCAGGACGTTTCAAAAGTTTCAAATGATTTCTTTCTATGGATATCGATTTTTCCTTGATCATTTCTAGAATGGCTGATGAAAAACCGTTTTCATCTGGAAGACCACATAAGTTCTTCACCACGGCATTGACGATTTCTGGTGGATCTTTCGAGGGAGGTTCTCTTTCAAACATGGCATTGTAACTGACTTTCTTCTCTCTACCTAATTTAAGATAGACCATTATAGGAAGGAGCACGCTCAGAAGAATATAAGCTATTGAAGATGCGGTCACAAGAGGGCTCAAAAATTTATATGTTCTCTCTCCTCTCAAGGCATCCTCCATAGAAAGGGGTACCTTGACTTCGCTTGGAATACTTAAGATTTTTGGGAATATGTACCTTCCTTCAACGAAAGTATGAGGAGGCACATTTTCAAACAGGAATTCATATTTCCCTTTTTCATTCGATAGATTTTCTGCAAAATTCGGATGATGAAAGATCCTAGGAGTTGGAAAATTATCAGGTATCTCAACTCTCACTCTCAGTTCTTTGATCCAAGAATTTCTAGAACCACCAACGTACTTCACAAACAGCTGAGAAAAATCTTCTCCATGGATGATGAGATTTTTTACTCTGTAAGTGAAGGAGTAGGTTATCAAAGCCGGTTCGTTATAGATATCGAGAGATCTCGTGTACCAGAATTTCAATCTCACACCATTTTTCAATTTTTCCTTGTTCACCATCGAAGGTCTTGGCCCCTCTAGTCTTTTCACATTTAAAAGTTCGAAATCCATGGGCTCTGGAAATGACACCCTCCAACTCAAGTATCTGAAAGGTTTTTTCAAATTCCAAGTTATCTTTTCAGTCACGACACCGGATCCATCCTTCTTGAGAATCAGCTTGTATTCCATAGCTGGTATATCGAAGAGCGGCGAACCAGAAAAGTAGTGGATGTAAAGAAATATGGAAACAAAAACTATTATTCCAAAAACAATGTATCTTTTCACAGACTTCACCTTCTCAACATGCGCTCTCTTATGCCAAGGGATCTCAGATGTATGACCTTGTACTTTTTGAATATCTCCCCAAGCTCGTTAACTTTCGCCACTATGGAAACGGTTTTTTCCCTCCTCCATACGATCTCTTTGTCTGTAACATCCCCTTCTATCTCGATTTCCACTAAGTCTTCAAAATTCTTCCAAAAATCTTCCAAACTGCCGAAATAGATGGTTTTCCCTTCGTTCATGACAAGGATCCTATCACACATCCTAAGAATATCTTCCTCCGAATGCGAAGATATCATCATCGTCACACCATTTTTCTTCAGACTTTCCAAAACCTGCCATATTATCTCTGAGGATTCCCGATCCAAACCACTCGTTGGCTCATCCAGAAGCAGCAATTTGGGGTTTTTTAGGAGAGATATGGCAAGGGATACCCTCTGTTTCATACCTTTGGACAGAATTCTCACAGGCTTTTTGAAGGGAATTCTCAGCATTTCCATAACTTCTTCAAAATTATTTTGAGCCCGACTCACTTTCGAAAAATGTAATATGTTCTCCTCAGCGGTTAACTCTTCAAAAAGGGAGGGATATTCCGGAACATATGAAATTAATTTTCTGACCTTAGATGGATTTCTGAGAGCGTCGATCCCCATTATGGTTACTCTCCCCGAACTCGGTTTCAATATCGTGGCCACGATCTTCAAAAGTGTAGTCTTCCCAGCAGCGTTGGGTCCAAGGATCCCCAGCGTTTTACCTTCCTCGAGGTGAAACGTGATACCTCTCAAAACGGTAACTTTTCCATAGTTCTTGTTCACATCGATAAGCTCTATCACGTTGTATCCCCCAATTTACGTATTTTATCTATAATATCTTCTCTTCCCTTTTTCACTATATATCTCACAAAAGAAGGATTCCTGGTGATCAAAATGAGAATTGCTTTCAAGAAAAATTCTTTGTTTTTCTTTGAAAACGTATCATCATCCAAAGCCTTCAGAAGTAGATCTACGGATTTTTCAGAATCTATGTTGGCCAGAACCATGGCGACCTGTTCGCACAGATCTTTTCTATAGGAATCTTCAAACAACAGATATTCAAGGTAAGGTAAGAATTTCTCACCTTTGCCTATCTTGGCCAACGCTTCATATATCACCAGCAAGGCTTCTTCAGCATCATATTTGGATAGCATTCCGAGAAGAATTTTTTCCATTCGTTTCTCTCCAAGGTCTCCCAGAATATCCACGATGTACAGAAGCGTTACATCGTTCTTCTCGATCCCCTTTCTCCATCTCTTAAGGAGTTCGGCGTAGAGAAATTCTCGAGCATCATCTCCTAGAAGGCGAAGAGCTTCTGATACGATCTCTCTAACCTCTGGGTCTTCATCTCCCAGCAATTTAAAGAGTGTGGGCAAAGCATCTTTCCCTCTTTCTTCTACGATCTTTCTTATGAGCTTTTCCTTTTTCTCTAAGTCCATTCAACCAACATCCCTTCTCTCAATATTATACGTTTGTCGAATTCTTCAGAAAATTCCTTATCGTGTGTTACAGCTATCTTCTTCTTGTTACCGCTATCTAAACTCGAAAAACCTTCATCTATGAAGAAGGCTTCCATCTCACCTGCAACCGTTTCTGCTACGGCCATTGCGAGAGTTATTGAAACCAGAGTCCTTTCACCTCCTGATAATCCTCTAGCATCTCTCTCTTGACCTCTGTCCAATATCACAAAACCGTCTTTGAAATTTAGAGAGAATCTTCCATTCGTCAGTATGGAGAGGTGATTATTGGCTCTATCGAGAATTTTTTCCAGGCATCTGTTAACAAAGAACGCTTGAAATTCCTCGCTTCTTAAGGATTTCAGCATACTTTCATATACCGTGAATTTTTCCTGAACTTTTCTTTTCTCCTCCTCCAATCTTCTGTATTCCTCTTCCAATTTGTTCAATTCCTCGAGATCCCTTGATATTCTGGATATTTCAACTATAACATCATCTCTATCTTTTCTTAGCTCATTCAGAAGTTTTTCCGCTTTTTCCAATTCTTCTCTTGGATCTCTCATGACACCTTTTTCCGCTTCCAGATCCTTTATATCTTCCAGAAGGATCCTTCGCTCTCCCCTCAAACTCTCGATGGAACTTTCAGCGTTTGTCAATTCTCTATCCTTGTATTTAAGGAAAGTCCCTATATCTAAACCGTTCATTTCCAGCTTTTTCAGAAAATCGGACTTAAACTCTTTTAACCTTTCTTCAGAAGATTCCACCTTCTTTTTCAATTCTGACAGCTTATCTTTCCTCTCTTGAATGCTCTTCGACATCTCCGAAATCCTGCCACTCAATCTTCCTATCGTAGCTTCTAAATCGCGAAGCTTTCTCGATATCTTTTCTCTGTCGATTAAGGTATTTTCAAGCTTTTCATCCACACCTTCGAAATATCCCATACCTTTCAATCTTTCTTTCATAGCGTTTATGGATTCTGAAAGAACTTTCACTCTATCCCTTTTCCTGGACAGATCATCCTTGAGCCGGTGTAACTCCTCTTCAATTTTTTCAATTTCCATATCGTTCCTCATTTTCTTCTCTTTCGTCACTTCCAGTTCTTTCCTGAGGTGATCGTATGTTTCGAAATCCACGAAAGTTTCTTTTCTCTTTTTGGAATGGTACACATTTCCACAGACAGGACACGTATCTCCATCCTTGAGGTTTGAAGATATCTCATATGCCATCCATTGTATGACATCTTCCTTGAAGGAGTTGACTTTTTCGTCCAGATAACGAATTTTCTCGAGTAACTCTCTTGAAATACCTCGATGCTCTTTCAAATGATTCTCTTTGATGACGATACGCTCTTCCAAATCTTTCAATTCATCGTTTAAAGTGTGCAGTTCATGCTGATACCTGAAGATCTCTTCCAAGATTGGTTTAGCAGAGGAAACTATGACTCTTAACTTTTCCAACTCGTCTTGAATTCGTTTATCTTCGGAAATCAGTGCTTGTTTTTCTCTCTCCTTATCACTCATTGTCGAGATCAGGCCCTTTTTCTCCCTTTCCAGAGCATCTATCTCTTCTGAAACTCTTTCAATATTTTCCATATCTCTGGTATACTCTTCTTCAAGCTTCTTCAAAGCCAGGAAATCTCCCAAAAGTCCCTTGCATTTTCTCACGATTTTTTCTTCTTCAACCCTGGTTTCCAATTCCTTGATTTTTCTTTCGATCTCTTCCAACTTTTCCTTTTTTTTCATGTAAGATTCATACCTTCTGAGGTCTCCCATCAGTTTTTCAACTCTGGAATTCACAACCTCCAGCTTTTCGTCTATCTCTTTTTTCTTTCTCTCTAGCCTCTTCTTTTCATCAATCAAGTCTTTCCTTCTTTTCCCTCTCATCAGTGCCAGGATCTGTTCCATTCTCTGCGTGGGATCCGATTCTTTCAATCTCTGCATTTTATCTTTCAGCTTCTCTTTGATCCGATCGAGAAAATTCTTTCCAAGAAAAACGTCCATAACCAATTTCGCTATCTCGCTCCGTGTGGATGTCAAGAACTTGGTTGCCTCCCCTTGGGGTAGAAAAAACTCTTCATCAATTCCTCATTAACTTCCTTTACCCCTGTTATCCTGTACTTTCTATCATCCTGCATAACTAAGAGGCTGGCGGATTGTCTTATAGCTCCTTTGCTTGATCTTTCCAAGGATCTGGAAACTTCGTAGGATTTTCCTGCTTTTTCGAAGGAGAAAACCACCCACGCTTCTCTGTGATCTCTGTTTATGTACTCTCCTGTCACTCTTTTCCCAAATCTCACACCACTTCCAAACAACGCAAAGACGATGGATTCTAGAAATGAGGATTTCCCGGAACCATTTGGGCCTTCTATAACGAAGACACCCGGTTTGAACTCGTATTCCAACCTTTTTATGCCTAAAAATCCTTTGACTTTGAGATATTTAGGTCTCATTCTTCCACCTCTTCGAGAATCTTTTTCATCTCCTTTAACATTTCATCAGAAATTTCCGGATATCTAGTCTTGACGAATTCCTCGTACATACCGAAAAAATCGATGCCTTTCGCTTCCATGTCCTGATGTGGGATCTCCGTTTCCTCTCTTTTCCAATCGATTTTGACAACGTTTTCAAATCTTCCAAATATTTCTCCTATCAAATCCCTATCATCGAGTATTACCTTCACGTATCCATCAAAACCTCTTATCTCTTCCTCAAGCTCTTCTAGGGCTTTCAAACCTTTACTCCTTAACCTCACAACTTTCAGCTTTTTAACGTTCGTCTCGATTTTATCGATTTGAGGCTCTTCCCCTTTGATTAATTTGATCATCAAAGCTCCCTTCCTTTCCTTCAACTCGCCAAAGTCAAAGTATATGGGTGAACCACAATAACATGTGGGAGGTGTTTCAAGGATTGCCTCTCTTTCATAGTACTTCATGAGTTTTTCTATCTCAAAGTGTAACTTCCCTATTCGTTCGTCTCTGTTATCGATCCTGCTGATCAGAGAACTCGTCTCCACATAAGGAAGAGGAAACACCTTTATTCTCTGTCCTCTCTTTCCCGTCAGCTCAAGCACTTCCGGTTTATCCACTATTCGAAGATTTTCCAGTTTTAACTCTTTCAGACTTCTCAAGCCTTTCCAATCGTGATTACCTAAAACCATCACAACAGGGGCCACATCCGAGAAGTTCTTGAGATATTTGATAATGGATTCGACCGATTCAGCACTTGGGTTGCTTCTAACATGAAGAACGTCACCTGTTATGAGTACGATATCAGGTTGGAATTCCAGAGTTTTCGAGTAAATCTCGTTCAATGCTTCCAATATCTCTGATGTCCTATCCACAGGTCTTGAACCTATCCACGAAGTTACTCACATATTGATAGATAATACTCAACGGTCTTTCTCAACGGATCATCACCGAGCAGTTCCAAAGCTTTT
>MZGO01000029.1 GCA_002084985.1 Thermotoga sp. 4484_232
GTGAGGGGCGATATCCATGACATTGGCAAAAACATTGTCGCTTCGGTCGTGAAAAGTAGTGGTTACAAAGTCATAGATCTTGGAAAGGATGTTCCAAATGAAAAGATCGTGGAAGCTGTTGAAAGGTATAAACCTGTGGCTCTGGGACTTTCTGCGATGATGACAACTACTGTCTTGAGGATTAGAGAGATCGTGGAAGAGCTGAAGAGGAGAAATCTCAGGGTACCTGTCATAGTTGGAGGGGCTTCTCTCAACGAAAATCTTTCGAAGGAATTGGGAGCAGATTTTTACGCAAGGAGTGCAACTGATGTCGTTAGATTTCTGAAAGAAATCGAAAGGAGAGAGAAGAATTGAAATCGTTGATCCTCGTTCTCATCATTCTGGCCTCCTTAGCGTTTGCTGAAATGAATGTTAGCTTTGAACTCGTTTCTTCGAATCTGAATCTTCACCTTTCAGGATGCAGAAGATACATGATCTCCTTTGACGATTTCTCGACTGTAACATCCCTCAAGAACGTTACGATCCCTTGGAAAAAGGGATTGTCAGCGACTGTAACCATCTTGGGATATACAGATGATTCAACGGAGATGAAGCAGATCTTCGTGGATGGAAATGAGGATCTTCCACCGAAACTCCTCGTCACGTTTCCCCAATATCTGGATCTTGAAGAACCCTCGTTCATCATATCTTCAAAGGATGATTGGGATGTTCCTAGAATCGATGTCCTCGTGGATTCGAAGGAATCGAAAGAACTGGATCCATTCTTTCTCGAAGATGGAAAACACGTTCTCGAGATTGTGGCTGTGGATTCTTCTGGGAAAGCGGGGAACAGGAGCTTCCCCGTTGTTGTAAAACCTCCATTCGTTCATTTGAATCCAGTGACGTCCAAAACACCTATAACCTCCGTCCCATTCAACATGATACTTCTGTCGACTTACTCACCCTACAACATAATGACCAAAGTGTTCATTCCAGAGGAAAAAAAAGTGATTCTCGAGAAAGGGACGGTTCTGAACATATTGGGTAGTGGAGAATTAGTAGTGAGTGGCATCTTCTCAGATCTTGAAGGGTCAATTGTTATAAAGGGACAGGGAAAACTCTTACTTCAGAATGGGGCCAATTTCTATCTTGAAAATTCCACCATAACCTGTTTCTTCGATACCACGTCTGCTCGGCTCCTGTATCTCTCCAACGTCTCTCTGTATCAAGAAGTTTTGAACCTTCAGAATGTAGACGTGGTGGTCATCGAGAATATGAGAGTACAGGAGATTCATCTTAAAAATGTGAAGAGATTGTACCTGAGAAATGTGGAATCCGAGAATCTAACGGTTGAGAATGTCCTGGTGGGTGATGTACGAGACGCGACCTTTACAGCTATGAACGTTGAAAGCTTTTCAGATATTACTTTCAGGAATCTCAGAACAAAAGAAATTAAGATCACCGGCCTTTCAAAATCCATGATTTTAAACTCTTTCATCGAGAAGTTGAATATATCAAAAGCTTCCAGCGTCAGAATCAGGGGATGCAAGGTTCTGAAAGTTTCCTTGGAATATTTCTCCATGTTGGAGAGCGCTTTTTCCAAATTGGTGGAGATCAGTTTGAAGAATTCTGGGATGGTGTTGAAAGAGACGAGTATATCGGATATGTCAAAGGATGAATTTTCCTTCGTCGAAAGAAGGTGAGGTTTTGGAAACCATTGTGGCTGTCTCTTCACCTCCTGGAATCGGGGCGATAGCGGTTGTAAGATTGAGTGGAGATAGATCTTGGGAAATGGTGAAGAAAGTCTTTAAAACCTCTTCTAAAATCAGAATCAGAAGAGCGACACACGGTTGGATCAAGGATCCCACAACGAATGAACTCGTAGATGAAGTCGTGGTCATATTTTACAAAGCTCCCAGAAGTTACACAGGAGAAGATATGGTTGAAGTTATGTGTCATGGAGGACCTGTTGTTACAAGAATGCTTCTGAACATCTTTCTGAAGCTCGGTGCCAGAATAGCGGAACCTGGCGAGTTCACCAAAAGAGCTTTTCTGAACGGGAAGATGGATCTTACAAAAGCAGAGGCTGTAAGGGACCTTATAGAAGCTAGAACGGAGATGAGTGCAAAGCTTGCTCTCAAGAATTTGAAAGGAGAGCTTTCCTCCTTCATCGATGAATTGAGGAAGAAGATCCTGGATTTGCTGGCGGAGATAGAAGTGGTTCTGGATTACCCAGATGAGCTCGATTTCGATGAACAAGGTATCAGAGCGAAACTCAAGGGAATACTTGTTGAGATCGAAAAACAGCTGGATCTTTCAGAACATGGAATCGCTTTGAAAGAAGGAATCAGGATGGTTATTGTTGGAAAGCCAAATGTGGGAAAATCAACGCTTTTGAACAGGCTCCTTAAGGAAGACAGAGCGATAGTAACCGAGATACCCGGGACAACAAGGGATATCATAACAGAGGATCTGAACATAAAAGGTGTCCTCTTCAAAGTTGTGGATACGGCTGGGATAAGAAAATCTCAGGATGTTGTGGAAAAGATAGGTATAGATAGAGCTTTGAAAGAAATAGAAAGGGCAGATCTTATACTGTTTGTTTTGGATGCAAGCACACCTTTGGATGAGAACGATGAGATGATATTGAGTAAGATAAAGAGTAAAAGGTATTTAGTGGTTGTAAATAAAGTTGATGTTGTTGAAAAACTGGATGTGAAGAAAATCAAAAATATGCTCGGTACAGACAAACACGTTTGCGTCATCTCAGCCCTGAAGGGAGAAGGGCTTTCGAAACTTGAGGAAGCTATTCTCGAAGAAGTAAAAGATACCATGGAAAAAGGCACTTCATCCCTCGTTCTGAACGAGAGACAGAGAGAGATTCTGATATTTGTCAGGGATCATTTGAGAGAAGCTTTGAATACACTGAAGGAGGGGTACACAGTAGATACAATTTCTCTGGATCTGCGAAAAGCACTGGGATATCTCGACAGAGTGGTGGGGAGAGATTTCACAGAAGATCTTTTGGACACAATCTTTTCCAATTTCTGTGTTGGAAAATGAAGGAGGGGAATCCCCCCTCCCTCATTTAACTTTTTCCTTGAGAGCTTTTCCAGGTCTGAACTTCGGCACCTTCCTTTCAGGAATATTGATGGGCTCTTTGGTCTGTGGGTTCACACCCCTTCTTGCGGCTGCTTTCCTAACCTCGAAGCTTCCGAAACCGACCAATTGTACCTTCTCTCCCTTGGCCAAAGCGTCTGATATGACTTCAATCGTCGTGTCAATGATCTTCTTCACATCCTTTTTCTTAGCTCCGGCCTTCTTAGCGACTTTGTCAACAAGTTCCTTCTTGTTCATAAGTTCTCCCCCTCCTTTTATAAAATTCGGAGAAAAAGCCTCTCCTTGTCAGTAAATATACCATTTTCAGACAATGCATTTCAAGTCAGAAGAATAAAGGGATAAGAATGCAAACGCCAAAATGGGCTTTTATAAATGATTCCAACACAACAATTCGCAAGAACTACTTCATTATAAGGATCTTCCATCAGGATTGGACTTCAGTGTTTTTGTAAAAGTTCAGATGGTAAAATACACTCCTGTGGTTCACTCTGAAATTTTGAGAAGGGAGAGTACATGTGAAAGCACGATTAATCTGGACGATTTTTCTGGGGTTGGGTGTAATAGTTCTTCTATTTTCCGTGATAGGAAGTAAGGAAATTTTCGCGACATTGAAGAATGTGAATCCCTTAGTCATCTTGCTTCTAGGTATCACGGTCTTTACCATAACCTTGCTGGATTCAACCAGAACCTACATTCTCTCGAAAAGCCTTGGAGCAAGATTACCTTTTAAAGTGTACCTGGAGAATACCATTATGGGTTTTTACTTCTCTGCTGTAACTCCTTTTGCAGCGGGTGGGCAACCTTTTCAGATATATCACCTTGTAAAAAATTCGGTGGAGCTTGGAAAAGCCTCCATGATAGTTGCCGCTAAATTCATATCATCTTTCACGTCAGCGGTGCTCCTAGGAATCCTCGCTTTCATCTTCTTGTTCGAGGAAATCAAGGGGATAAGGTTAATAGGCCCCATAATACTAGTAGGAGTTTTTGCTACCTTGGCCTTTTACTTCCTTTTCATAACCTTCCTTTTGAATAGAAAGTGGATAGAGAGTTTCTTCTCTTTGAAGATAGTGACGGTTCCCATCGCGTTCATTTTGAGAAAAGATGCAGATGTGGTGAGAGATAGTGTGAAAGATAAGGTGGAAAACTACATGAACGCTTTCGAAACACTATGGAAATCCTCAAAAAAAGTTTTTTTCACCATCTTCATCCTCTCATTCATCATGATCCTTTTGACCCAGATTACGGGGTTTCTCTCTTTGATATCAGTTCTGGAAGACACGAATCTGAACTTTTTCAAGGTTATAGGTCTCCAGTCGGCCATGAACATGATCGTTTATTTTCTACCAACACCAGGTGCCAGTGGAGGAATAGAAGGGAGCTTTTACATAATATACAGCGGCATAGTTGGGAAAAGCAGAGCGGCAGTTTCCTTGCTAATCTGGAGAATAGCAACTTATTACTCGACCATAGTTATAGGAGGAATATTGATTCTGAAAAGGGTGAAAAATAAAAGGGGCTGAGCCCCTTATTTGGTGCCGAGGGCGGGACTTGAACCCGCACGGGCCGAAGCCCACATGGCCCTCAACCATGCGTGTCTGCCAGTTCCACCACCTCGGCGTCCGTCAAGAATTTTACCACGAAAATTCCATGATTACAAGATAGTCTGGATATAATCTCTATGGAAAAATGAGAAATTCGAGGTGAGATGATGGAGAATTTTCCAGTTTCTCTTTCCTATTTTGTCCTGTTCTTTGGTATAACCATCGCTGGGTTTATAGTCTTAGTTGCTGCAACACTCTGGTTGTTCAGGCACAACCTTTCTAAATGGAAAGAGGATTCATCCTTCATGGATGAGAGGGAATACATCGAAAAGATGGTAAAAGACCTCATAAGGGAGATTAGAAGTTTAAGGGAAGAAATTGAGGAGCTACGTAGAAGGCTCTCATGAAAGATTCTGTCAGAAGGTGATAATGTGGTTAGAACTTTCACACTTCCTGAAGACATAGAAACAGATGGTGTTTGCCTTGTAATAGACGTTCTCAGAGCAACCAGCACGATTGTAACGGCTCTCTCAAACGGTGCACTGTTTGTGAGGCCGGTCGAGAAGGTTAAAGAAGCTGAAAATATGAGAGAAAAAGATGCTCTTCTATGTGGTGAAAGAGGCGGTTTGAAAATAAAGGGATTCGACCTTGGGAATTCACCTCTGGAGTACAAGAAGGAGATAATAAAAGGGAAAAAGATAATTTTGACGACGACGAACGGGACAAGAGTTGTGAAACTTTTAAGATGTTCAAAGATAATAGCGGTTTCCTTCTTGAACGTTTCTTCCGTTGTGAATTTTGTGAAGGATTCGGAAGAGATAAGCATCGTCTGCTCTGGAACCGAAGGGAATTTTTCTCTGGAGGACTTTCTCCTTGCTGGTATGATCGTGAAACTCCTCGGCAGAGAAGATCTAGACGATGCTTCTAAAGTGGCCATGCGTTACTATGAAAGTGTGGAAAATATAGAAGCAGAGATCAGAAGATCATCACACGCTCAAAAGCTCATCCGTCTTGGATTTGAAAAAGATGTGATCTTTTGCTCTCGAATCGACCTCTTCAACGTCGTGCCAATCTTGGAAGATGGTGTTTTCGTTTCTAAATAAGAAGGACTGTGTTTGCAAGGGTTAAATCCAAAACCACTCTAATGTCACCTCTTGGATCATCCAGGGATGCGATATTCTGCTTAAAATCGTTTTAGACATGGTTTAAGTGTTTCTTAGAAAAACATCTTGAGCCAGTCGAAAAATGGTATTATGAGAAGGGCGGGGAGGAAATTTCCAACCTTTATATCCCTTATCTCGAGTATTCTAAGACCGAGTCCAAGAATCATGACACCACCGACCCCAACAAAATCTCCAAGAAATTCAGGAGTTGCTAGAAATTTCAAAGTCGAAGCGAAGGAAACTAAAAGTCCTTGAACAAGGAAAACCATGATGGCGGAGAAAATCACACCAGCCCCGAACAAAGAGGAGAGAATAGTTGAGGATATCCCATCAAGAAGGGATTTTATTAGAATGAGGTTTGGATCACCGGAAACACCTATGTTTATCGAACCTATGATCGTCATAGGACCTACCAGAAAGAGAACGGAAGCGGTAACAAAGCCTTTCGCAAAGCTCGCTTCATCCTTTTTCTTCCTGTTCATGTAATTTGCCAATCCTTGAAGCTTTTCCTCTATTCCAAAAAGCGTTCCTATAACTCCACCAAGAGCCAGAGATCCCAATATCAAAAGAAACTCTTTGCCTTCCATGATCATTCGCACACCCATAGCGAGAGTTGTCAAACCGACGGCATTAAATAGAATAACCTTGTACTTCTCAGGGATTCCTTTTCCGAATATAGTCCCAAAAGTCCCACCCAGAATCACCGCTATCGTGTTCACAATAACAGCGTAGTGAAACATTACTTGAACCTCCTGGTTTGAGCAAAGATCCCAAACAACCCTCCCGTGTGAATGAATAGAACTTTCTTACCGCTACCCCTCATCATCTCAACCATGCCTCTGAAAGCCTTCCCAGTGTAGACGGGATCCAATATTATGCCCTCAAGTTTCGCCATTTTCTCTATCATCTCCACGTCATCTTCGCTTGGTATCGCATAAGCCGGCCCACTGAAGTCATCGACAACTTCGTAATCTAGTTTCTCCACATAGATCCCCATTTCCTTCATACCTTCAACTATCTTTTCTATCCTCTCGTAGAAGAGATCTTTTGACCTCTTCGTCACGTTTACTCCTACAAGATGAGGTTTCTTTTCCAAAAGCGAAAGACCTGAAGCAAGTCCTGCAACTGTTCCCCCACTTCCAAGGGCGCTGAAAACGGCATCGAACTCTTCGAGGTCCGTCTGATCCCTTATCTCGAAGACAGCGTGATAATAACCAAGAGCGCCAAGCGGATTAGATCCACCTTCTGGTATTATGTAGACTTTCCTACCCTTTCTTTCGTATTCTTCCTTCTTTTCCCTGAATATCTCGTCTATTCTTTCATACTCCTCAGGAGTTATCTCGACTATCTCGGCTCCAAGAAGATGGTTAATGAAATAGTTCCCGTTGAAGACGAACTCATCACTCTTTCTGAGAAAAAGAACAGGAGACATTCCCAGCTTTATCGAGAAATAAGCGGTGGCTCTTGCATGATTCGATTGAATACCACCACACGTGAAAACGGTATCACACTTCTTCGAAAGTGCATCGGCTAGAAGAAATTCCAGCTTCCTCACCTTGTTCCCACTTCCCACCATTTCTGTGAGATCATCTCTTTTCACCCAGATCTCGAAGCCGAATTCATCAGAAGCTCTCTTCAAAAATTCGATGGGAGTTGGCTTTTGAGCAAGATTCAATCTGTTCATCTAAATACCCTCCCCTTTGAGATGATATCACCGTTTCATCAAACCATGTTTGAGAATATTTAACAAGATGTGATGAAAATACCTCAACTCTTCGACCCACTTCCAATTTCTTAAAGGGGATAGGAATCTTACTGGCTCAAGACCAGCTTCCACGGGCTAATGCCCGGATCACACAGGGTGGGATGAACCTCACACCTACGACAGGGGCTAAATCCACTTCGACCGTAGCTGAAATACTTTGTTTATCGCTCCTACCCCATCACGGTGGTACTCAAAAACGCAACTTGGACACTTACCTTGATCCCAGCAAGTTCTGCTTTGTACTTAATTAAGTCTGTGAGACGCCTGAACATCCAACTATGGATCTTTGGTTAGCTACTTTGTGGTATTTAGTCCGCTGTCTGATATTCTTTAATTACGAGAATTCCAAACAAGCCCAGCAAGACTGACGTTGGCGTTCTCCAACTAACGAGTGTTCGTGGAGGGAAATGTTTTGCGTGCTTGCATTCCTATCACTCTGTAATATCAACACATCTCAGAAAACAAATGAAGACTTTTTGGATGCCTTATTCCCCCTAAAAAAGAGCCTGCGCTGTCAAATTAGAAAGCACCTCTTTATATGAACATTCTTTATTAAGCCTTCTTCACTGGTTTATTTTTTCGTAAATTGATAGTTTTATAAACAATCTTTTTATATATCCTAAAAGTTCTTGAAGAAATAATGCGCATTTCCCGCTAATTAGTTTTTTTAATAAATTGTCTAAATATATGTAAATGCAAAGTACCATGTTTATTATATATCAGTTCCAACTCGTTTTTCAAGTCATACCGTGTATTACTTGCTGTTAAAAGATTCTCAAAACTATCAATTTACGAAACCCAAAAAACAGTTTATTAATAAGGGGGGATTGTGAATGAGTTTGAGGATGAAATTTTTACTCATTGCACTGATTCCTCTTTTAGTTTTACTCGTAGTCGAGATGATATCCGGTAACATGTTTCTTCAAGAAAGCAAGGATATAACAGATAACTTCGATAAGTACACACTCGCGGTTGATGCTCTGGACAAAATAGGAGAACTTAAAAGAGCTGTTTCTCTACTCACTCAGGGATTGGAGAAATTAGAAACCGTAGAAACGTTGTATAACGATCTCAAGAAAGTGGAAGATGAGATTCCTTCCTTGAAAAAGAATATAGACGCCTTATCTGAAAACATCCAGGCTATAAAAGAAAATGTGAAAAAGGATATTATAACGGAACTCACCCGAACAAAAGAAGAGGTCAGAGACAATTTATCGGCGATGAATTCCATCATCAAAAGTTTGATTTACATGGTCTCAACAGCAGTGGTTGTTGTGTCTGTAGTTCTTATGCTGATTCTGGTATCCAGAATGCTCAGATATCTCGAACCTGTGATGGAAGCATCAAAAACTCTGAGAAACAACGATCTGACGATTCGGATTCAAGAAGCAAAAACGAAAGATGAGCTGGGAACACTTCTGAACGAATTCAAAGCTTCTATCGAGTACCTCAGGGGCAACCTTGGTGAAATACAAAACGAGACATTCAAGGTTGCTGAAAGTATAGAAGAAGTCGCCACCTCGAGTGAATCCGTCGCAGGCCAAACAGAAAGTGTGGTTAAGGAAATGGATAACATATCGTCAAGAATTCAATCCATATCCTCTTCCATACAGGAAACAACCGCGGGAGCTGAGGAAATAAGTGGAGCTACGAAAAACATAGCTGACAACGCTCAACAATCTGCGGAATTTGCCCAGCAGAGTACACAACTCGCAAAGGAAGCTGGAGATATCCTTAAATCCGTTATCGAGTCCACGAGAAAGATAGCGGATTCTGCCAGAGATGTGGAAAGAGTCGTTGAGAGTTTCAACAAAGGAGCCGAAGATATAACAGAATTTGTGGAAACCATAAATTCCATAGCGGAACAGACAAATTTACTGGCTCTTAACGCTGCAATAGAAGCGGCTCGTGCTGGGGAGGCTGGAAGAGGGTTCGCTGTTGTTGCAGATGAGATAAGGAAACTGGCAGAGGAAAGCAAAGTCTCAGCAGAGAAGATAAGAGAGGTTGTTGAAGAAATCGGAAACATCGCGCAAAATGCAAGAAAGGTCTCTACCGAGATAACAACTCAAGTGGAAGAGGGAGCAAAGCTTGCAGATATCGCGGATAAGAAACTCGACGAGATAATAAGGGCTGTGGAGAAGATAAACAACATGCTCCAGAATATAGCGGCTGCCATCGAAGAACAGACCGCCGCCGTTGATGAGATATC
>MZGO01000030.1 GCA_002084985.1 Thermotoga sp. 4484_232
CTTGTTCGAAATTTATTCTTATGAACAGCGAGGGTATACCAACAGCGTGTGAAAGAGATGTTTTCTCTCTATTCACTATGTTCATTTTCAAGTACCTATCAGATCTACCTTCCTTCATCAGCGATCCAGTGATAAATACTTCAGAAAACACGGTAATTCACATTCATTGTGTCGCTCCCATAAAATTCGATGGTGAAGAGATGTATCCTTACATTATAAGAAGTCATGCTGAGGATGGGAAAGGGGTCTCTTTGGAAGTTAAATACAACAGATTTGGAAAGGTAATAACAACAGCAAATCTGGTGGATGGAGGAAAAATGGTGGCCTTTCTAGGGGAGCTGATAAATGTACCTCAGATCAACAGAGGATGCAGAACAAAGATAGAACAGAAGGTTAGAAACGCTAGATCGATACTGTACGGTTGGCATGGTAGTAAAGAAGTGTCGCCATTCGGCTTACACAGAGTGGTCGCTGTTGGAGACTGGATTGATGAGCTAGAAGAGATTTCTAGATTGTTAGGGTTGGATTTTGAATATGAAGGAAGGAGATGGCATCATGAGCTTTAAGATTTCAAATCTGAAATGCGAATACACAAAAAATCCCTTGGGATTGGACATCAAAAGACCTAGGTTTTCCTGGACACTAGATCATTCGGAGAGAAATCAAAAACAGCTAGCCTATCAGATAATAGTATCTTCGAACTTGGAAAAAGCTTTGAGAGAGGAAGGAGACGTTTGGGATAGTGGTAAGGTCGTATCTGATAACAACGTGAACGTTGAATATGCAGGAAAAGAACTTGAGGGCTTTCAAAGGTATTACTGGCGGGTCAGATGCTGGGACAAAATGGAAAGAGTCAGTCCCTACAGTGAGGTCGCTTTCTTTGAGATGGGACCTTTGAAATCCAGTGATTGGTTTGCTAAATGGATTAGGAAACTAAGTTACAAAACGTTCTTATCAGAGGGGGATCATCTGTATGGAGAATACGAGGAAGTTTATGCAGCTTACTTCAGAAAAGAGTTCGAAGTTAAAAAACATGTCAAAAGGGCAAGAGTGTATGTGTGTGGTCTAGGACTTTATGAACTCAGGATGAACGGGAGAAAAGTGGGAAACAACGTTTTAGATCCTGGACAGACCGATTACTCTAAAATAGCGTTGTATTCAACTTTCGATATAACAGGTCTTGTTGAGGAAAAGAACGCGATAGGTGTCATCCTGGGAAATGGGAGGCATATAAAAGCTTATGGATACGATCATCCAAAGTTGATACTTCAGATACTGATTGAATATGAAGATGGTGAAAGGGAATTCATCGTAACCGATGAGAGCTGGAAGGTATCGCATGGCCCTTTGATGGAGAATGGTATTTTTCACGGTGAGCTGTACGATGCCAGGTTGGAGATGCCTGGATGGGATGAACCAGATTTCGACGATTCCGATTGGGAAAGTCCCGTAGTGACTGAAGGGCCAAAGCTTAGAGCTCAGCTCATGCCTCCTATAAGGGTGACAGCTACGTTAAAACCTGTGAGGATGTGGAGTCCAAAACCTGGGATCTACGTTTACGATTTCGGTCAAAACTTCACAGGATGGATCAGACTTTATGTAAAAGGTCCAAGAGGTACTGAAGTGAAGATAAGGTATGCAGAGATTCTAAACGATGATGGAACGATCAACACTTCGAACCTCCTCAAGGCAAGAGCTCTGGATACTTACATATTGAGAGGTGAAGGTATCGAGGTTTACGAACCAAGATTCACTTACCACGGATTCAAATACGTTGAGATAACAGGATACCCTGGAGTTCCATCTCTCGAAAGTGTTGAGGGATGTTTCGTTCACACCGATGTCAAAAAAGTGGGAGACTTCTACTGCTCAAACGAGATGATAAATAAGATACATCGAAACGCCGTGTGGGGTCAACTCTGCAATCTGATGAGTATACCTACAGATTGCCCTCAAAGAAGCGAAAGAATGGGGTGGATGGGTGATGCTCAACTCTCAGCGGAAGAAGCCATCCATAACTTCGATATGGCGCAATTTTACATGAAGTACTTGATGGATATGAAACTATCGCAGAAGGAAGATGGGAGTTTATCCGATGTCGTTCCACCCTATTGGTCTTTTTATCCAGCCGATCCCGCCTGGGGAACTGCTTACATAACCATAGCGTGGTATATGTACATTTACTACAACGATACAAGAGTTCTCGAAGAGCACTATGAAAACATGGTGAGATACGTTGAATTTTTGAGGAGAAACTCTCGAGATGGAATAATCGAAAATCTGGGAAAATACGGTGATTGGTGCCCTCCAGGGTCGATCTTTTCAAAAAGAACCCCTGTTGAATTCACGGCAACTTGGTACTATTACCACGATGTCTTGATTCTCTCTGAAATAGCGAAAGTTTTGGGAAGAGATGAAGATCACCAAAAATACAGGGAGTTGGCAGATAGTATAAAAGAATCCTTCAACAAAAAGTTTTTAAGAAAAAAGTATGTTGAGCAAGAGAGAAGCGATGTGTATTTTTACGAAGGAACAAAGTTAAGTCCGATAGATTCCACGCCAACGAGCCAAACGTGCAACACACTTCCGCTGTATCTCAAGATGGCTCCTGATGATATCCTGGCGAAAGTTTTTGGGATCTTGGTGAGATTGGTGGAGACAGAGCACGATTTCCACCTCGACACAGGTATAGTAGGAACAAGGTATATATTTGACGTTCTCACCGAATATGGAAGACCAGACCTGGCTTACAGAGTCATAACTAGGAAAAGTTATCCAGGGTTTGGTTACATGATTAAGGAAGGAGCGACCACTCTGTGGGAAAGATGGGAAAAACTGGAAGGAAGCGGTATGAACTCGCACAATCACATAATGTTTGGAAGCGTCGACACGTGGTTCTACAAAGCCCTAGGAGGAGTTACCGTTCTTGATCCTGGATGGGGAAGATTCAGAGTAAAACCCTTTGTTCCAGATGATATGAAGTTCGTGAAAGTAAGGTTGGACACCGTAAGGGGAGAAATCAGCGTGTCGTGGGAGAAAGATGAAGGACATTTCAGAATATCGGTACACGTTCCCTGCAATACAACTGCTGAGATTTATATTCCAATTTTTGGAAAATGGTACAAAATCAAGGAGGGAGGAAGAAAACTGATAGAAAACGGTGAGGTTGAGGTTAGATCGGATGTGAGTTTTGTGAAAATCGAAAACGATCACGCCGTGTTCAACGTGGGATCGGGTTGGTACGATTTCGTTGAAGAATACGAGCCATCTCGATCTTCTCCCATGGTTCACTACGAGAACATCGACAGGTTTTTCGAAATTTCCTGGAAAACCAACAAGGATTGGGTAAGTTCCAAGTTGCCTTCCGAAGGTCATTCTTCCTTTTTTGTATTCAGGTATAACTCTTCTCAAAATCGTTCCAACGGGGAAAACTCTTTTAAGCATGGGACTGTCGATCTCTTCTCGTATTTTCTCTTTCCACTTTTCAAAGAGAGATTTGTTCATTTTAAATCGCTTCATACTGTAATATCTATGGAGAGGTGTTCCAGGGAAGATCATCACCTGACGTATATTTATCCTCCTCACAAGATAACCCTTATCCAAAATTTTTCTGAGATACTCGTAGTTCTTTCTGTACGTTTTCGGACTTTCCCCTATCAAACCGTAAAGAAGATTTATACCTGGTAAGATCTTCGGAACACCATTTACCCGAACACCACCGATCTCGTTCACCATTTTCACAGCTTCCAAAACGTCCTCTGGAGAAGATCCTATGTTGTTTCTTTTGAGAACCTCTTCATCGAAACTCTCAACTCCGAAAGAGAGAATATCCCCTTCGGTATTGTATCTGACGATAGTCTCCAATATCTTCACTGTTTCTCTTCTATGCTCGATCATATAAGAAGGATTGGCGTTATCGTTGTGAATGATGGCATCTGGTGCAATTTTTCGAGCTTCCGAAAAGAGCTCTTCCAAAACCGATGGGCAAGGCTTCCTGTGGTTCCAGTCAGAACCATAGGCAAAAATGTTAGCGGTCCTTCCAAACCTGAAAGCTTTGCAACCTTCCCTGTACAGCTCTTTCATCTCTCTCAGCACACCCTTGACACTCCTTGACTTCAACCTTCCATGCAGAACAGGTTCCGTGCAGAAAGAACAATATGAGGATCTCTCACATCCTTTGGATAGTTCCATCTCGCATATGATGAATGGAAATTTCGGATGTTTTTTCACAATCTCCGCACCTAAATGGGCTATTTCGTCGATGAGATTGTAATCACTCCTTTTGTTTTCATTGGGCTCACCTTTAAAAAAGCTTTCCAGAAAAGCTTCAACATCTCCTCTCACCAGGAAATCCACTTCTAGATTTTTCAGGATCTCAGCGAAAGAACCTCCTCTCATGGTATAGGCGAGGGTAACAGGGCCTGCAAGAATCTTGAGAGGTTTTTCGTTCGATCTGAAAATCTTCGCAATCTCCCCAGGAGTGATTGGTGTTCCACCAACATAATGACCTGGCACCGTGAGACCACATATCAGAAGAAGCAAATCGTAGTTGTTGAAGGATTCCCAGAGGTTCTCTCCTCTTATGGTGTCTATGGTGAAATAATCGTAATCCACTCCCCACTTTTTGAAAACCCCAGCTGAATATCTGACATACGGACTGATGTACGGGGGAACACCAAGAAGAGCCGGTTCATCTACGTACCCATCGATTATTACCGCTTTCATTTGTGAATGATCTCCTTTATCGTCTCCATGGTTTTCTCATCTGTCACGATGAAGAGTTTCATGTTGTTGAGTTCTATAGTCAGGGTTCCTGTGGAAGGTGGGGTCGTTCCAAAACATATCCTTACCTTCGCACCGTTCTTCATGATACCGTAAATCTCGATGTTACCTTTGCAATTTTGAATTCTGAAGAATCTGAAATTTTGAAGGAGAGTCATTAAAGGTTCGGGAAGGTATATCTCGGACTCGTCAAGGGAGAGTTTGCTCAAAATCTCATCTGGAGGTTTATCTATGGGTTCTCTGTACTCGAATATCAATTCACTCACGGTCCCCATGTAATCCCTCTTTATCTTTATGGGGATGCCTGTTTTATCCAGGAATATCAGATACTTACCATTCTTTTCAAAGCTGATTTCATAATACTCCCCTCTTTTCACAACAGTGTACTTCGCTTTCTCGATGTCTCTCAATGCTAGATCCTCAAGATCGAGAATTTCGAGGGGAAGATACCCTTTTCCACAGATTCACGATATTTTCTGCAAAAAGGTGAAGGAGTAACAAGGTTGCGATCGTAACTATAAGGATTTTCTTCATGTTCTCACCTCAGAAGCCATCGCTTACGAGTTCTATCGTTTTCAGAACCTCCACAAGATCGTTGGAAAACGAAGCAACACTACCTTCATTCAATTTAACCTTATTGGGAATCTCTGCGATTGTGGGAGAGAGATTGGGAGATGAGGTGAAGAAGAACTGGAAGAATAATATCAAAAAGAGAGCGGTTATTCCAGCTGTGGAGAAAATAAGTATTGGTAACTTTCTTCTCTTTTCTATCTTCTTCAATATCTTATCTTTCAAATTATCACTCGGTCTGTAATCTAACTTCATGGAATAAACCTCTATTATCCTTTTGTAGATCCTCAGTTCATTTTTCAGATTTTCATCACTTTCGTCGAACTTCTCTTCACCATCAAGTATTCTGTTGAGACGATCGTTCCACACTCTTCCCACCTTCTTCTAATATTTCCCTCAATCTTTTTCTCGCGTAATGCAACCTGCTTTTCACCGTTCCCAGAGGTTTTCCTATAATCTTTGAAATCTCCTCATAACTCAACTCATCTATGTCCCTGAGTTTTATCAAAAGTCTATCTTCAGGTGATAACCTTTCTATAGCCTTCAAAACCTTTTCAATTGTGATCTCGTTGAAGGTATCTCTGAAAACATCTTCATGAGCTTTCGGTTGGTAATAAGGTCCTTCATCGTTTTCGGAAAAATCTGTTAGAATCTCTCTTCTTTTCTTATATTTCATCAGCATATCCTTACAAACGTTAACGGTTATTCTGTGGATCCATGTTGAAAGCTGGGAGTCTCCGCGAAACTTCTTTATTCCCTTAAAAATCCTTATCATAACTTCTTGAACCACATCGTCTACATCGTCGGCTCCTAAGAAACTCTTTGCGACACTTCCTATCCTCGGAGCGTATTCGCTGTAAAGCCTTTCGTATGCCCATTTTTCGCCACGTTTAAGAGCTTCAACTAGTTGCTTCTCGTTCATTTTCTTCCTCCTTAATTTGACTTATATTTTAAAAAGTGGTTCATGAAAAATACTACCACTACACGTAGATCTTCTCAACATGCGGTGAAGTCATCGCCCTTAAAAGAGCCCCGTAAGACAACTTGAATTTCATTATATCTCCCAGTTTGTAATCATTATCGGATTCCGTTATGTCAACGATCGTGTGGTCACTTGATGCATGAAGTACTTCCAATTTTTCATCTATAGGGTGCAATCCTATGGGATCTATATCTTGCTCTCCAATCGCCAATATCGCTCTCCTTCTCCATCCTTTATCTTCAAAATGTTTTTTTCTACCAAAAGCATCGAACCCTGTTTCACCAACGGGGACTGAGGGTTTCGTTTTGACTTCAACAACTTCGGCCTCTAAAATTACAGTCGCGTCACTGAGCCATGGTATCTTCCTTCCACCAGTTGCGTCCGTTCCCAGAACTATAGCTTCTCCTATCCTCAATTGATTTATAGCGTCAGGGATCGTTCCATTCTCTAAAAGTTTCAAAGTAACGGTACTGCCTCCCGATACGATTTCAATACGTCTTTTAATTTTCTTCTCCACAGCTTCCTTTATCTCAACGAGTTTTTTCATATTATCAACTGTGGGAAGCACTCCTCCATAGCAACCAAAATTGGTACCAATTCCTATGAGATTGGCGTTCTTTTTGTGCATAACCTTCGATATTTCATTCACGGCTTCTTCGTACCAGACACCCTCCCTCAAATCTCCAAGGTCAACCATGTATATTACATTCACTGTTCTGCCTACAAGTTCGGCAACTTCATCCAGTTCATTCACCACGGAGTTTTCGGAAACCAGAACGTAATCAACCAACCTTACAACTTCTTTGAGCTCACTGATCATGGGGATTCTCAAAAGCATGAATGGTCCTTCTATGCCTTCTTTCAACAATCTCTTTATATTCTGAATTCTCGATTCGCCTAAAACCTCTATACCTGCTTTTTTCATACACTCTGCCACGTTGGGATCACCCAGACTCACTTTCGTGACTCCGACTATCTCTATGCCAAATTTTTTCCCTATTTCTACAACTTTTCTTGCATTTTCTTCCACTTTTTTTCTGTTTATAACGAGCCTGGGATACAATGCTGTCACCTCCCAATGAGAGAGTATAATAGTTTTGATGATCTAACAAGGAGGGATCCATTTGATTCTCGAGGAGTTGAAAAATGCGAGGGATTTCTTATGAGAAAGTTTCCTCCCCACTAATAGTCGATTATAAAGATATACCAGATTTCCCCACAACAACGGTGGAGGGACATGAGGGAAGGTTAGTGTTTGGGGAGCTCTTTGGAAAAAGAGTGATGATTATGAAAGGGAGATTCCATTATTACGAAGGTCATCAGATTAATAGGGTGACGTTCCCGATATATCTAGCCTGGGCTGTGGGGGTGAAACGTCTTCTTCTAACGAACGCGGCAGGAGGAATAAACAGAATGTACAAACCAGGTGATATCGTGGCTGTAAGGGATATCATAAACTTCATGTTCACAAATCCTCTGAGAGGAAGAAACGATGAGCGAATAGGCCCGCGGTTCCCTGATATGTCATCACCTGTGGATAAAGAATGGCTTGAAGAACTTTTGAAAGTGAAACCTCTGAAAACAGGTGTCTATATAGCAGTCACAGGACCTAGTTATGAAACACCATCAGAGATAAGAATGTTTGAAAAATTTGGAGCGGATCTTGTAGGAATGTCAACGGTCCCGGAAGTTATAGCGGCAAAGCATTGTGGTATGAAAGTAATGATTTTATCGTGTGTTTCCAACATGGCGGCTGGTATATTAAAAACTCCTCTGTCGCACGAAGAGGTGATAAAAGTCACTAGGATGGTGAAGGATAAATTCGCATCCATAGTTCAAGCAGCTTTGGGGGTGATGAAATGAAACACTTGATGAGGATAGTATCTGAGATAGAAAAAGCTGAGAAGATACTGGTTCTCGGTCATGTAATGCCAGATGGGGACGATGTGAGTTCTGTTTTGAGCTTGGTGATAGGTTTAGAAAGGATCGGAAAAACGGTAAAAGGATCGATCGATTACACGATCCCCTGGTTCTTTTACGAGCTCGAAGAGGTCAAAAAAATTGAACCGTACGAGTCTCTGATAGAGTATGAGCCTGACCTCATCGTTGTCGTCGATTCATCATCTCCTGAAAGGGTGGGTAGATTCTTACCTTTGCTGTCCAGGAAGAGGACCTGTGTGATCGATCACCATGTGACCAATACGTACTTTGGAAATGTGAATTGGGTTGATCCAACTTTCGCATCAGCTGCTCAGATGATTTATAGATTGAATATGGAACTTGGGGTTCCCTACGATGAAAAATTGGCAACGATCAATTACATGGGTATAGCGACTGATACGGGTTTCTTCAGATTTTCGAATACTGACTCGCGTGTCTTCAGGGACGTTTATGAACTGGTGAAGCTGGGAGCAGATCCACATTTTGTCTCTAAAATGATTCTTGAAAACAAAAGGGTAGAACAATTCAGACTTTTTGCGGAAGTTTTGGATAAGATGGAATTAGATCTGGATGGAAAACTCGTCTACTCCTATATAACTTATGAGATGTATAAAAAATACAACTGCACGGACGAAGATAGTAGTGGATTCGTCGGAGAATTGAGGTCGATAAAGGGTGTGGAGACCGCAATCCTGTTCATGGAATATCCCAAGGGGAAAATACATGTCAGCTTTAGATCTAAGGATTGGTTCAACGTGAGTGAGGTTGCATCGAAACTCGGAGGAGGTGGGCACCCAAGAGCCGCTGGTGTAACATTCGAAAATACGGATATTTTTGAAATAATCAAAGAGGTGATTCCTCTTACGGTTTCTTTGATGGCGGGTGGGAAAAGTGGAATTAGTAAGACTTTTAAGGAGGACCTACATAGGTGATGAATACCTTGCGAAGTATAATGACACCTACAAAAGGGTTAGGTTTCTAGAGAAGGACCTGTTCAATTGTTTCATAGAGATATTCCCAAAATTGAAAAGGCTGAATCTAGAAAAAGTTCTTTTACCAGATTCTTATTTCGTTGAGAAAGATAAGTTCGTCCTGATCTATCCTTACGGGGGAGAGGAACCTCTATCCCCGAAAGATATGAATACACTTCTTTTTAAAACATGGGTATACGATCTGCTAAGAGATCTTGTCCATGTCAAGCTACCTGTACCCGTTCTGGGAAAGAGCGATTTTCTGAAAGGCAACACTTTTCTCTATATACCTTCTTTCCATTGCCCTCGAAAAGTGCCTGAAGACCTTGAAGGGGTATTCATAGCTCCCGAATTTCTGGAAGATGGAAAAATGTACCCAAGTTCAACGGTTTACGTTTTTGGAAAATTCCTAGAGAGTTTGGGGGAGAAAATACCGGACTTTGTAAAAGAGAAGCCCCAGGATAGAACCCTCCACTTCGTTCCGATAAAGCATACCGGATACTTGAGAAGGATTTTCACAACCCCTTACATCGATAGGCCTGAGAGAAAAAGAATATTAGAGATCATATCTTCATATGAGAAGAGAAGGAGAGTTCATGTGATGGAGCTGATAGGACCGCAAAGGGTAGGAAAAACGTTTTTGCTCAGCGTTCTCAAGGAGGATCTGGAAAGAGAGGGTTACACAACCTTGGAAATCAGTTCTTTCGAGGATTTCCTCGATTTGTTGAAAGGAAGATTTGGATCAGTCGAAAAAGACGATGTCATAACCATGTTGGGGGAAATGAGCTTTCTAGATAAGATTGCTATTTTGATCGATGATTATCAAAATGTGGATCTGAGGTTAAAAGCTCTCATAACGCAGCTCAAAGAAGATTTCAAACCCAGAGTACCTGTGATCGTGATCTTAGCGTCCATTAAGGAAACGAGAATAGCGGATGAAACCGTTGAGATAAGGCCGTTTTCAGAAGAAACGATGAGAGAGCTTTTAAGGACAACCCTGAAAGCTGAGGTTGAAAAAGGACTTGTGACATTTGTTCAAAAATTGAGTAAGGGTTTACCAGGATATGCTATTGAATTAATCAAGTACCTGATAAACAGAGATTACATCGAGGAAAAGGACGGAACATGGCGTCTTACCAGAAAGACTATAGAGGGATTGAACTTTCAGAATTTCCTGAAGGAACATCTTGAAGATATCGATGAAACCACAAGAATTTTAACAAGTGAGATGGCGATACTAGGACAGGAGTTCACAGATAAAGATCTGCGTTATCTATCCTCCATAACGGGCAGGTCTTATGAAGATTACAGAAGAATCGTTGAAACATTGGAGGGTAAAGGCCTGATCCTCCATACCAGCATTGGTCACAGGTTCATACTTAAAGAAGTGTGGGAACACTTCTACAACACGATGCCTGATGAGAAGAGAAGAGTTATTCACGAGAAGTTCATGGAAGTTGCCAGTCCTTTGAAATTGATATACCATAGCGCCATGCTTGGAAAGGAAATTACAGGAATTGTCAGAGTAATAAACTGCATCAGAAAGGAGTTCTGGAAGTATGAGAAGAGCAAAGAATTTCTGGAACTCTTGAAGGTCGTGGAAGAGCTACTTGGGGGAAGGGAGTCTTACTCAGTTGTGTCTTTGAAGATGAAACTGCTTGATAGGTTCGGTAAGATACCTCTCATAAAGGATCTCAAATTACCGCGTAAGGAGTATTGCTGGTATTGGTGCTTCCTTCAGGAAAGCTTCTCTAGAAACCCTGCTGCGATTCTGAAAGAATTTCAGAAAAGATCCGAGGGACTTACTTCGTTCGAGAAATTCAAAGCAATAGTGACGATATTAAGGTGCCATGTGAGGCGAGGAGGAGTACCTGACAGGAGTATCGTGGATATGGGTGACGGAATCATCAAAAGTTTCCATAGAGTCCACAAGAATTTCTCCTATTATGAGGCTCTGTATTATCTCTATTTGTCACAACTATTCAACGATGAGCACTCTCTGATCAAAGCCCTGGAGATAGCAGAAAAGGAATCTTTCCTCGATGTTCTGATGAACGTTTATGTGAATTACGGATCCACCATGTTGAATCTGAACCTGGCACAAAAGTATTACATAAAAGCTCTTGAAATCGCTAAGAGCTTGGAAGATCTAAACAATGTGTTAATACCACAATCGAACCTAGCGTGGATAGCCCTGTACTCCAGTGATGTTGGTGGTTTCTTCAGAAAGTTATCGGAATTGAGGAAACTTTGTCATTTCTTGGGGAACGACGAGATACTGGCGTATACTTATTTCCTCGAGGGAAGTCATCACTGTTACAATAGAGAGCTAGAAGAGGCTTTAGAAGATTTCGATGTTGAGTACAAGATAGAAGAAAGAGCCGGTATTGCTCATAGATCTTTAAGAGCTAAGGTAACGTGTCTTGCATACAATGGTGACATTGAAAAAGCGCGAGAAATCCTGAGAAGCGATGATCCCGCTTTCGATCATCCATTTTTCAGGAATTTCAGAGATATGATACTGGCCTCGAACGATGAAGAGTTTTTAAAGGTATGGAAAGTACGGTTAGAAGAGAAGATCGTTTACTTCAATGAAGAAATTGCTGTTATATTTGCGGAGAAATTGGCACTTTTGGATCCTGAAGGATTTGAGAGCTTTCTCTATGAACTTGAAAAGAGAAACGCAGAAAGTGGCATTAGACTCTCTTTAGCGCAAGTTTACGAAGCCTTTGGTAGATTCTACTCGAAACTTGGAAAGAATTTTAAGGCGGAAAGATGCTTCAGAAAGGCAATTGCTATATACGACGAAATAGGTTACGAAGGAGCTTCGAAATATATTAGGAACTTCATAGAATACGAACCTGGAATAACCACTATCTCTAGGGTGGATGTCTTGAGTACTCTCAGAGCATCAAGAGCTGAATTTGAAATCACACGGATCCTGGAGATAATGGCTTACAAACTCGCTGATTTTGTCCCCTACGAAGGTGTCATAATGAAGATACTGACTGGAGAATCAGAGGAGGTATGTGGTTTCAAACTAGGAAAAGTGAGGGAACTGAAGGAAGATAGCATATCCTTCAATCCATTGCAGATATGTTTTGAAGACAGAATAGATGACGAACATCTTCTCAGAATGTGCGTCAACCTTGGAAACATAAAGGTGGATAAATCGACAGTATGGCAGATGGTAGAACTCGTGGAATTTGTGGAAAACCTTCTGCTCCTCAATCTCAGGAATTCCCTTTATAGGCAGAAAAGTATGTATGACAGCTTGACAGGGCTATACTCGAGATGGTACTTCATGGAGAGACTCTATGAAGAATTCAGCAGGGTCAGAAGGTATGGTGGCGTGTTGTCCGTCGCCATGTGTGACATTGACAACTTCAAGAGAGTGAACGATCGGTATGGGCATCTGACTGGTGATAGTGTTTTGAAGAGCATTGGAAAAATTCTCAGGGAGAACACCCGGTTCTCGGATGTGGTGGGAAGGTATGGGGGAGAGGAGTTCTCGATAATATTCCCCAACACATCGCCTGATAGGGCCACCTTAGCTCTTGAGAAATTGAGGAAAATTGTGGAAGAACACGATTTTGATGGTGTGAAAATAACTATGAGTTTTGGCTGTTCCTCATTCCCTAAAGGGGGAATTAGAACGCCAGAAGATCTCTTAGCGAAAGCTGATGAGGCTCTTTATGTAGCAAAGTGCAAGGGAAAGAACAGGGTTGTTTCTCTCTGAATTTGGAGGTGTCTTTCAATGTTGAAAAAACTTACGATCGTGTTTTTTCTTATTTTATGGCCCTTCCTCGGTCTTTCAGCCTTCATAACTGGTCCCACAGTGATAAAGCTTCCTCACGACAGTTTGGGTGTTTACAAAGATGACGAAGAAAGATACCTGCTTTTCATATACAAGGTGAAGAATTCCTATTTGGAAATTCTCAGAAAGTCTCTGAGAAATGAGACGGTGTATTACAGAGATCTGGATACTGAACTTGCAGCAAGTTATGTCGTTGGAGAAGACGAGCAGGGAAGAGTGGATATACCTTTCATGGTGCCGGGGTTGTATCTGTGCGTTTTGAAGAGCAGGTATGGAGTAGAAGATACGGTGTTGGTTACCATAACAAACTTGGATTTTATGGTATTCATTGATGAACGGAAAATACATCTATTCGCTTTTAACACAAGAGATGGTATGCCGGTGAAAAGGGCAAAGGTGTATCTCATCGATTCAGAAGGAAATGTCCTTGAAAAGGCTGTAACCGATGATAATGGGATGGTTGTGATGAACGAAATGCCAGATAATATTCTACTCGAAAAGGATGGAACATACGCTTACACAAGGCTATGGAGAAGAGTTTCTGAGAAACCTTCAAAACTTTTCTTCATAACCGACAGGCCGGTTTACAGACCTGGTCATACAGTTCATTTCAGGGGAACAATTATCAAGAAGGAAGGTGGTATTTTTACACCTTTGAAGGGGAGAAAAGTCTCGGTTACCATAAGAGATCCGAATTTCAACGAGCTGTTCCTTGAAAATTTCGAAACGAATGATTTCGGGGGTTTCTGGGGGGATTACAGGCTGAGCGATACGGCACCGGTTGGTATATACAGGATCGAAATAGATATGAAGGGGATTGGAAAGTATAAGCACAGTTTTCTCGTGGAAGAGTACAGGAAGCCGGAATACAAAATAACTATAGAAACAGATAAGGATGAATACATTTCTGGAGATGTTATAAGATACCTGATAAACGTGTCGTATTTCAACAGGCAACCCGTTGTAAACGCAGAAGTAGCCTATTACGTTTACAGCAATCCCGAAGGATTTTGGTATGATGAGGGATCAAAAATGGTCTATTACGGTGTGGGTTACACTGATTCAAATGGAAACATAGAAGTTCCTGTCAGAATAAGAGAAGGTTTCGATGGTTGGTACAGTATAAACGTTATAGCAGTCGATACCAGTCAAAGGCAGGTTGAGGAGACCAAAAGAGTTAGAGTACATGCAGATGACGTTTCCATAAACTTCGATAAATCCTTCTACGATATACCTCCTGGAGTTCCCTCTGCGATACATGTAACGATAACAGATTTAAAAGGAAGGCCTTTGAATGGAACAGCCACTGTTTTTTTAAACGACACAATATATGGGAAGTACCAGGTGAAAGATGGAGATCTTTTCGTAGATGTAACGTTGGAAGAGGTGGATATGTATTTCAGGGATAAGGATAAAGTCAAATACTACGTTGGTGATGAGATGACCATAACTGTGATATCTCCCAGGAAAATGCCAGCCCTTTTGACCATCTTGGGAGTGGAAACGTATTACTTGAAATTTGTGCATTTAAAGGAAGGAACGAACATTTTTAAATTCACAATACCAGGAAGAATCGTTGAGAACAATCTGTTTTTCAGGTTTTATACGTATGAAAGAGGTACCTACTGGAGAAAAAAAGAGTTCAAAATACCCGTTGTTCCGAACAAAAAACTCGCAAGACTTTCAGTGATCCTGGATAGAGGTAAATATGAACCTGGTGAAAAGGTGAAGATCGTTTTCAACACGGATACGGATCTGGATGTAACGATATCAATGGTTGATGAAGCGATTTATTCCATGGTTGGGAAAAAACCACCTGATTTTGAAAAGTTTCTTTACCCCGATTTGAAAGAGCCGCACGTGGAAATTTACAATGGTTATAGGTATTTGCCATACGCTAACATTCCTGGAGGAAATAAAGAGAGAGAAAGATTGTTGGCGTTGATGAAAAAGAAAAAAGACCACATGTTTTTATCTGAAAAGGATGAAGGAGTAGCCGCTAAGATAAACGTGAGGGAATATTTCCCCGATACCGCTCTCTGGATTCCAAGTTTACCACTAAGAGCAGGAACTTCTGTTGAACTCGTATTTTCACTTCCTGACACTATAACTACATGGAAAATGGGAATCTACGGAATTGGTGGGAAAAAGATGGCTCAAAAATTCCTGGATGTTCTGGTAACCAAGGATTTTTATGTCCGTCCGATTCTTCCCACGTTCTTCAGAGAAGGGGATAAGATGGAGATAGGCGCTGTTGTGAACAACGCGACCGATCAAGCAACCAAAGCGAGGGTTTGGATAGATCTCTCTGATGGTTTGAACCTTTTGAGTGAAAGGTCAACGGAAGTTGTGATTCCCCCCCATGGTTCCGTAAGCATCAACTGGTGGGTGGGTGTTTCAGGTTTTGATGAATCTTCCACTGTAACCATCTACGCTGCTTCTTCTCTCAAGGATGCGGTTGCTTTGAAAGTTCCTATAAAGGCTTTTGCTTTCAAACGTGAATTCTACAGGTTGTTGATACTCAATGGAAGTGAGATTCTAAGGCTTCCCGATGGAAAGAAACGGGAAGGTTATGTGAGAAGCCTTGAAAGCTTAAAGCCGATAATCCAGGATTCCATAAAGAAGCTCATAAAATATCCATACGGATGTACAGAGCAAACCATGAGTAGTGAACAAAGGTCTTACAAGACTCTATTATTATCAGCACTATGATGGAGGATGGGGCTGGTGGAAAACGGATGAAAGTGATGATTTCATGTCGGCTTATGTCATGGAAGGTCTGTTTTATGCTAAGAAAGCAGGATACATGGTATCTAAAACTGTCATAGAACGAGGTATCGATTATTTGAAAAGCAATCCATCTGCGTATGGTGAGTACGTTTTGAGTCTTTACGGAGAAACTTCCAATTACAACCCTGTAGATCCACTGGACTATATCTTTCTATCCCTGAAATCTATGAGTTATACCGAGAAAGCGCTGAAATATGTTGAAGAAAGAGGTAACGTCGCGTTTGTGAATTTAGATACAGATTTCTTCTTAACAAAGGTTCAAATGACTGCGATACTCCTTAGAGCCCTCAACAAATGGGACATTGAGAAGAGGTTACAGAGAAAGCTGGTGAATTACCTACTTTTGAAAAAAGATGGTGTGTTCTGGTGCTCAACAAAGGATACTTCCTATGCCGTTCTAGGTCTTCTAGAAGTTTCAGAGAATTTGGGGAAATCCGATATAAGACTTCTGAAGAACGGGGATTATGTATCCTTAAAACCAGGTGAGAAAGTATCCATCGATGATAAAAAAGTGATAGTTTTGGATGGTAGCGGTATAGTTGAGGTGAGGATGTCCTATTTTGAGGTACCTGAAAGGAAAGTAACGGAAGGCTTTGATATAGAACGGAGTTTCTATAAAAGATACGAAGTGTTGACTGAAACTGGGAGTGAAACATCCATCGTGGATGCTTTCTTACCTCTGGATGCGGATTACGTTCCTTTAAAAATAAGAGAGGTTGATTTTGTGCCTTCTCTTGTAAATCTAGAAATGAGTGCGCTCGGAAGAACATTGGATGTCGGCGGTAGGAGGGTTACGCTTCCAGAAGGTGTAAGAAAAGTCTACATCCTTGAAGACGGTACATACGTGGCAGAGGGTGAAGGTGCTTACTACCTTCTGTCGGATACCGTATGGAAGAAAATACCTGTGGTACCAAATGGAAGTTTTCTAGGATGGGAAAACGGAAAGCTGTTGATGTATGGAGAGGTGGCTTTTACAGGTAATACCCAGAATATCCTCTCTGCTGGTTTTTATGAAATCCAGTTTAGGGAAGAAAAGGTAACTCCAAAAGTTGGAGATATAATGAAAACGGTTGTCCGCTTAAAAGATGGAATAGGAGACTTCCTTGTTCTGGAGGATTTCTTTCCGTCTTGCGCTCAGATTCTCGATAGATATAAAGAAAAGATCATGTACAAAGAGGAGTCTTACAAGTTCTCTTATTACTGGTATTACGCCTGGAAATACTGGTATACAGCCATGGAAGTGCACGACGACATGGTGGCGTTTTTCATGTATCACTACACTGACGGAAAGGTTGAATACTATTGGAGAGTGACGGCGAATGGAACGTTCAAAGTGTTACCCTCAAGGATTTATCCCATGTATACAAAGGGGTTCTATGGTAGTACTTCTTCTGATACTCTTGTTATCGGTAAATGAATTCGGGGCTTTTTACACTCTGAAAGATCTACCAGAGGACTTACAACACAACTTTTACAGGATATGCGCAAAATGGAATTTGAGGATACCTGAAAAAGATGTCGTAATATACGAAGCGCGATCTTTGGAAGAATTTCGCGATATCACGGGTCAAACTTATAGAATAGGTGGTTTGTATTCTGATGGTGCAATAATCGTGCAGCCCTTCTTGGTGTTGGAGAGAAAAGGCCTGTTCGAAAGAATCATCATCCATGAGCTTCTTCATTGGGTTCTTCAGGAGAATTACGAGTTACCAAAATGGTTCGAAGAAGGTTTCATAATGACTGTTTTAGAAATTAGACCTCAAGATATGGATGGTCTTCATAGATTCTACTTGGAGAAATTTCTGAAAGAGGTGAAATATGAAGATATTCGTCTATATCTTGATTCTCATAGGATTTCTAGCGATGGAAGAGATAATAAATCATCTGATGTTCCACGTTGAATTGAATGAGAGAACATTCGTTGTGAAAGATATATCGGATCTCTCGATAGATGGGTACTTTGTAGGAATATCACAGGTTTCATCGTATCCAGAGAAAGATCTGTTTTGGGAGAGGGATAGGTTGATCGTCAAGAATGTGAAACCAGGTGATGAAAAGATCCAATTGATTTTCAAAGGTAGAGGTATTTTCAAGAAGATTAAGAAAGTCACGCTGAAAATACTTCCATCAAAGGAGGATGAAGATGGAGATGGATTTCCCGATTCAATGGAGTTGAGAGGAAAAGATGTCTGGAATTTCAGAAATTGGTTTATACACATAGCCAACTCCTTATATTATTCGGATACATCCAGATGGCGGGAGGAAGAGAGAGATTGTGCTGGTTTTGTGAGGTTTTGCTTTATAGAAGCTCTGCGTGTCCACAACAACCTGTGGGTCAAGAAGATGAATTACACTGGCCCTATCTTCGAGGATGTTCAAAAGTACAATTATCCCAATATACCAGTAGTAGGAGATAAACCGTTTAGGATAGTCCCACCTCCCTTTCGAGGATCTCAGGATTTTTCTTACTTTGCCTCCTCCAGATACCTCAAGGAATACAGCATGACCTTTGTGACGAAAAACGTTGAGGAAGCGTTACCGGGTGACATAATGATCTATTTTCATCCTCAGGATGTATCATTTCCATTTCACATGATGATATACATAGGAAATTTGGGACTCACCGACGATGAAGGATGGGTTGTGTATCACACGGGTCCTGTTGAGGGTGGAGGAGAACTCAGAAAGGTTAAATGGAGAGATCTTTTGAACGCCGATCCAGCTTGGCAACCTGATATCCTCAACCCTCATTTTTTAGGATTTTTTAGATTCAGCATACTGGACAATTGAAGCCGATGGGTTATCCTATTATTGGAGGAGATAGCATGATAGTGGAGAAGGTTTTCAAAAAAGGAGATCTCTTCGTCGCCGTTTCCAGTGAGAGCCCTTTTTATCCAGATGGAAAAGGTGGTCAACTCGGAGATAGAGGAAAGATTGCTGGTGTCGATGTTGTGAGGGTGAAGGAGGAAAATGGGAAGATCCTTCATTTTTTGAAAGAAGAGATTCCCACTGGTGAAGTTGATTACATCATCGATGAGGAAAGAAGAAAAGATATAGCATGTCAGCACACAGCCCAGCACATTCTCTCTGCTGCTTTTGTCAAGGTTGCGGATGTGGACACGGTGGGATTCCATATGGGAGAATTTTATTCAACGATAGATTTGAATGTTCCCGTTTTGACCAAAGAAACTCTCGAAGAGGCAGAAAAACTATCGAACGATGTGATAAAAGAATGTATACCTGTTGAGGTACTTTTTTTGGATCGCGAGGAAGCGGAAAAACTCAATCTCAGAAAGCCGATCAGTGAGAAGATCAAGGGGAAAGTTAGAATCGTGAAGATCGGTGATTTGAAAGCCGATCAGTGAGAAGATCAAGGGGAAAGTTAGAATCGTGAAGATCGGTGATTTTGATCTATCCGCCTGTGGGGGATTTCATGTTCAAAACACCGGTAGTATAGGCATCGTGAAAGTTGTGGATACGGAGAAGGTCAAAGGAAACCTCACAAGGATTTA
>MZGO01000031.1 GCA_002084985.1 Thermotoga sp. 4484_232
TTTTCTGGAAAGTACAACAATGGTATATTGGAAAGCTCCAGACTCGCTACATTTCCCCAAGTGAAGAAATAGCTTGAAGAGGCAAGAGCTTTCTGAGAAAACTTTCGAAAAAATCGGAAAACTCCAAAGAATAGCGGATGAACTTGAAACGACTCTTTCACAGTTTTCCGTAGCCTGGATTTTGAAGAGTGAACATATAATGTAATGTAATTTTTCAGTGTGAGCAAACTAGAATAGCTTCAGGAAAACCTGAAAACGATAGAAGTTAAGAAAACAACTCGATGATAATGAAGCTGTTTCAAAAATAATGTGCAAGGTATAGAAAATGAGGTGTTTTCTCTTTCTTTCAGAGAAACCATCATTTTCTCAAAAGAATACTTCAAGAATTGCCTTTCTTCAGAGATTTCCATTGCGAGCAAGCTAAAACATGTCATACAGATTCTGATAAAGTTCATTCAAGACTATTTTCAAGGTGATTCTGTCCAGACAATCTATGTTGGAGTTCATATTTTTGTCACTCCTGCCCCGATTTTTGAAACAGTCCCATCATCTACTTGATTTGGAGGGAAAAATGTGTTAAACTTTTGTTAGCACTCATCAAAGGAGAGTGCTAACATGGAGAAAAAAGGTTTGAACGAACGACAGAGGAAAATACTCTACTGCATAGTGAGAGAGTATATAGAGCAAAAAAGACCTGTCAGCTCTAAAAGGGTCTTGGAGGTTACAAACCTCAATTGGAGTGGTGCCACTGTAAGAAACGATATGAGAAAACTCGAGTATCTGGGATACATATATCAACCTCATACATCTGCAGGTAGAATACCAACGGATAAAGGGTACCGTTTTTACTTGGAGGAGATGTTGAAGCTTCAGAAGGATGTTGAAAAAACAGGTACCAAGATCGATATGTTCCATGTGTTTCCCCTCGGTGATCTGGAAAAAATTCTGGAAGGAACTGCAAGAATTCTATCTCATATGACGAGAGGTTACGTTGTTCTTGAAAAACCTGATCCGAGTTCTTTGAAGATATTGAGAGTTGTTATAACCAATATATTCGAGGATTACTACGTTCTGAGTATAATCACAGAACTTGGCCTTTCAAAAATATTCCCTTTCAAAGCTTCAGAAATGGATATTCGAATAAAGGAAAAAGACCTCAACAGAATACTTGTTGGCCTCAGCTTGAAGGATGCTATAGAAATGGCCAAGGAAACGAGAAATGACAGAATCTTCGGCTTGGTGAACAAGCTGTTATGTGAGTCCGATGAGAACTTTGTTGAAGCAGGACTGGATATGCTACTATCCGATGAAACACTTTCAATGGAGGATGTAAAAAAGTTCTCATTCTTTGTGGGAAAGAAATCGAACCTTTGGGATCTCATGACAGAAGGAGAAGGAATAGTGGTCAGAATAGGTCAAGAGCACGGTCATCCATATTTATCTAACTTCGCTTCTTTCCTCTCTTTCTACAAAAAGGAAAATGACGTCATAGGGAGAATATTGGTTATAACGTCTAAGGTTACAAAATACGATTTTGTTTACAAATCGATAGATTATATGACGAACCGTCTGACAGAATACTTCACGTTGCTCTCAAGGAGGTGATACGATGGCAACTAGGATTACGAAAAAGGAATTGGAGGAAAAGGTGAAAGAGTTAGAAAAAAGATTGAAAGAGATGGAAGAATATGCTAAGAGATTGAAAGCGGAGTACGAAAATTTCAAGGAAGAAGTTGCAAAGGAAAAACAGGAGATAATAAAGAATGCCAGTGAATACATCGTCAGTAAGCTGATACCCATTCTGGACGATTTTGAAAGAGCTTTAAAGCACAGAAAGAACGACGAAACCTTTGTAAGGGGAGTGGAGATGATATATAAAAGATTGTTGAATATTCTGGAGAATGAAGGATTGAGCAAAATAGAAGTGGGGGAAAAGTTCGATCCTTTCGAGCATGAAGCGGTGGAGAAGATAGAAACGGAGGATGTTGAGGAGTACACGGTTCTTGAGAAAATAGAAGATGGCTATAAGTTTCACGGTAGAGTGATTAAACCTGCCAAAGTAAAGGTTGCGGTGAAACCTAGGAAGTGATAAGGCGGTGATAACGTGTCTCCAAGAAAAGATTATTATGAGATACTGGGAGTTCCAAGAAACGCATCCCAAGAGGAAATAAAAAAAGCTTACAGAAAGCTCGTGAAACAATGGCATCCGGATCTTCATCCAGAAAACAAAGAGGAGGCGGAAAGAAGGTTCAAAGAAATACAAGAAGCTTATGAGGTTTTAAGTGATCCTGAAAAAAGAGCCATGTACGATAGATTCGGCTATGTTGGAGAACCTCCTCCAAGCCATCAATACACTCCTCATGAGACTAAAAGTATTTTTGAAGATATCTTCAGGGACTTTGAAGAGTTTTTCGATAGAGATATCTTCGATATATTTTTCGGCGAGAGAACCAGAGAGAGAACAAGGCGAGCTAGAAGGGGCGAAGACGTAGAGATTCACGTTAACGTAGATTTCCGGACAGTTGTTAGTGGTGGAGAAGTCATAGTTGAATACGAGAGGTACGAAAGATGCGATCATTGCGGGGGTTCTGGTGTTGAGCCAGGTAGTGGATACATGAATTGTCCGAGATGTCATGGAACAGGTGTTCTGAGAGAGGAGAGAAGGACCGTTTTTGGGTTCTTCGTAAGTGAAAGACCATGCGATTACTGTGGAGGAACAGGAAAGGTTCCAAAGGAAAGATGCAAGGTTTGCAAGGGAAGCGGGAGGGTTCTTAGAAGAGTTAGAAGGGCCGTGAAGATACCCCCTGGAGTAGAGGAAGGAAGTAGAATCAGAATACCAGGTGGTGGTAACGCTGGAGTGGAAGGAGGCTCCTACGGCGATCTTTACGTCATCGTTCACACCAAAATGGATTCCAGATTTAAAAGATCCGGCAACGATCTGTATTACACGGTCACTATAGATTACGTTCAGGCCATACTTGGTACGATGGTGGAAATACCTCTTCCTGAGGGAGGTTCGACGATGTTGAAAATACCTCCAGGAACGCAACCGGATACGATTTTCAGGTTGAAAGGGAAAGGAATATCCGATCCTTCCAGAGGAAAGAAGGGTGATCTTTACGTCACGATAAAAGTGGAACTCCCAAAGAGTATTTCCAGGGAAGAAAAACGCTTGTTGGAGGAAATAGCGAGAATAAAGAACCTTCATCTGTAAGGATTGACCAAAGCCTCTCTCGGAACAACCTTTATACCTCTCGGAATGGTCACCTTGACTTTAAAAGGCCCTCTCCTCACACTGAGCCAGCCGAGTCCTGCTATTGCAAGTTCTTCTCCTATGTTCAAATTGAACCATCTTTCTTCCCACTCATAGTCATCGTAACTTTCCTTTTTGCAAGGAGGTACTAAAAGATCTCCCATTCTCTCTCTCATCAAGGTATCCGCTTTTTTGTTGTTGGTTTCATGAAAGACAACGCTCTCAGACGAGAAGATCTGGAATATGGGACGTTTCTCTCCTTCGAAGTATATATCCAGTCTGCACAATCCTCCAATGAAGATAACTCTACCACTTTCCGGTTTGAAAGTTTTTCTGGTTACCCTTTTGAGGGGAGTTATCCTTTTCTGGCATTCTGGATCGAGAAGTTCTATAATCCTCTTTCCAGTGACTATACCGGGGGTATCGTAAAGATAGAGGTTGACGTCCTTCACCTTTCTTCTTATGATACCAAGGGTTGTCCCTGGAAAAGGACTCACCGTTGTTCCATAACCGCATAACTCGTTCAAAATTGAAGATTTTCCGACATTCGTCACACCTATAACCAGCGCTTTGTCCGTTAGACTCTTTAAATATTTCATCGTGGATCTTAATCCAAGTTTTCTAGCAGCACTCATCAACCTTATATCTTCACCATTCACGTTCAATCTTTTTTTCAACCACTCCTTAATCTCTTTCAAGGTTACAGCCTTCGGTATGAGATCTATCTTGTTGATCCCATACACGACTTTTTTATTTTTCAACAGTTCTTTTATCTCTTCGTCATAACTGCCTTCAAAGTCGAATATGTCCAGGATCCAAAGCACAACGTCGAATCCTCCAAGATACGATTTCAAATTCTTCTTGAAATCCTCCTGTAGTTCTACTGGCATCATCTTACCGTAATGCTTCAGTCTGTAGCATCTCTGGCATAGTATCTCTTCTCCATTGGACAGTTTTCTTTCATAAACTTCGAGAGGTATGTACCCAGGTTTTCTAGGATCATCGAACTGCAATACTGCTCCGCATCCTGGACATTTCATTCTATCTCCTCCAGGACAATTTTACTTTAATTCCAGAAAAGTGTATTATTGTGCTGATTATACACGAGGGAGTGATGAGTGTGAAGAAAAGATTCTTGTTGATCACGATAATTTTCATGTTGTTCATACTCGAAGGATTCGCCGCATACGAATATGTTCCAAGAATGGAGTGGGGGAAAACTCTAGGAGGAAGCGACGATGAGGAATGCCGCAGTGTATGTCAAACAACAGATGGAGGATATGTGATCGCAGGGTACGCATATTCGTACGATGGGAATGTTTCTGGAAACCACGGAGAAAAGGATTTCTGGATAGTTAAGTTGGATAAGAAAGGGGATATCGTGTGGCAGAGATGCTTGGGAGGAAGCATGGACGATGAAGCGTACGATGTTATTCAGACAGATGATGGTGGATATCTGGTCGTCGGGATGACATTTTCAAACGATGGTGATGTGAAAGGAAAACATGGAAACTCAGATTTCGGTGATGCTTGGGTGGTTAAACTGAGTGAGGAAGGTAAGATCCTATGGCAAAGATGTTTGGGTGGGATGAGTAATGATGTCGTATACCGTGTTATTCAAACAGGAGATGGTGGATACGTGTTGGTTGGTGGAACTGATTCAAATGATGGGGATGTTAGGGGGAATCATGGTGAATCCTGGGATGGTTGGATGGTGAAATTGGACAAAGATGGCAACATTCTGTGGCAAAGATGCTTAGGTGGGAGAAATGATGATGAACTCTACAACGTTCAGAAAGTGAAAAATGGTTATATAGTGGTCGGTTACACTTACTCGTATGACGGGGATGTGACCATCAACAAAGGAGCAGAAGATCTATGGATTCTGAAATTAGATGAGCAGGGAAAAATTCAGTGGGGGAAAACTCTGGGTGGAAGTAACAACGATGTGGCTTGGAGTGTAGAGGAGATAAAAGATGGTGGGTATATCGTTGTGGGGTGGACGTATTCAAAAGATAAGGATGTCGAAGGAAACCATGGCGAATCGGATGCCTGGATCATCAAATTGGATGAGATGGGAAACGTTGAATGGAAAAAGTGTTTGGGAGGTTCGAAACTCGATTGGCTCTACTCCGTTCAAAAATTGAGTGATGATATGTACGTAATGGTTGGTGGGACGAGTTCAAGTAATGGAGATGTCAAGGGGAATCATGGTTACCATGATTGGTGGGTGATTCTGCTGGACAAGGACGGTAACGTTCCCTGGCAGAAATGTCTGGGAGGTAACGATGATGAGGAAGCGTTCTGTGTCCAGAGAACAAGAGATAAAGGATTCGTGGTGGTAGGTTATACGTATTCGTACGATGGTGACGTAACCGGAAATCATGGCGGAGAGGATTTCTGGATCGTGAAGTTTAAATGATAAGTTTTCAGATATCAAAACATACAAAAAATTTCTATGGTATAAGTTGTTTTAGTTGATAAAACTATTTAAATTATAAACAATTATAGTTTAATTTAGTATTAAATATGTGCATTCTTACTCTTATTTTTGGAAAATTTGTGACAGATTATCAAATGCTTCGTTGTAAACTATCTTTTAAGCAATTAATATATTTTTCTTCCATTTTTCTTTTACTGCTATGTTGTTAACCTCATATTCTCAAAATATTTTTTCATTTATTCATTTAGTAAAACTACCAAAATTACCCATTATTCCCGTGTATTCCACTCTTTTCAAATATCTTTTCAAACCTATTTCAATATAAACAATCGTTGTTATTCTATATTTTTATTCCTTCTTCTTTCAAATTTTTCTTAATTTTCATATTTTCTTTAACACACTTTTACTGTAATTATTTATACTGATTTCAGCTAATATGTCTAACATTTTTGATTATTTCAAAAAATTAAGAAAAAAGAAAAATGTTTACAATATTATAATTCAAATGTTTTCATATGGTTGCGAGGAGGTAAAATGTGTATATAAGAACATTTGGAAGATTTGAAACTATCTCAAAAGGTAAGATAATAAAAGACAGAGATTGGAAGTCTCAAAAAGCTTCATCTCTTTTCAGATATTTAATAGCAAACCGAAACAAAAAAATACCAGTGGAGGTGATCTATTCACTGTTTTGGGAAGGTATGAATGAAGATTACGCCAGAATCAATTTGAATTCCACACTTCACACAATAAGAAAGGTGACAGGGTTGACATCTCAGGAGTTAAGCCTTCGAGGAAAAACTTGTTATCTATCTGTGGACAGCGAGAACATGAAGGTAGATGCAGACGAATTCGAAAAATACATAGAACTCTCAGAAAAGGCAGCATCCACCCCGGAAAGGATAGATTATTTGAAGAAAGCAGAGGACATATACAAAGGACCATTTCTAGTGGAGGAATTTTATATGAGCTGGTCTCAGGATGAGAGGAAAAAGTACGAAATGATGTACATGAAGGTCTTGGATGAACTGGCCGAGCTACTCTATGAAGAAGGAAGATACGATGAATGCCTGAACTATCTGTACAAATATCTCAACAACGAACCGTATAACGAAAAGAATTACTATAAAGCCATATCAATTCTTATCTCAATTGGAAGGGTGCGAGAAGGAATGGATTTGTATAATAAAATGAAAAAATTCTTGGATGAAATAGGTCTAGAACCTGTGAAGGAATTCGAGGAGCTGGTCTGTGAACATGAAGCGAAAAAAGGATTCTGGGTGTTCTGAACAAAATGGGAATAGGTAAAAATAATATTGAATTCATATGGTAAGAATCAAAACTGCCATCTGATACCCAAAGTAATTCTGTATTTATTTTTCAAGTTGTGCTCAAGGCCTGCGACGAGAAACAGCGATTTGTAGATATTTACACCGATCTCCGCCGAAAGAAGCATCTCTTCTTCTGACAGATAAAGATTCAAACCCAATGCTATGTTCTCATCCAAGATCTGTGCTCCCACTCTCCAAATGTTGTTTTTAATCTCCCACTTGATTGGATCGAATACCAAAGGATACCATCCTGCATGTAGAGTTACGTTAGGAAGCACCCTCGTCTGATCTGAAAACCCCAAAGCTACCAAAAACTCGTTATCCTTTCCGTACAACAGGAATCCTCCCATTCTCAGATCTTCTCCTAGAATCTTGCTTTCCATACCAAATTTGAATGAAGCTTTGGAATTCAAAGAACCGGTTATCTCCATTCTCCAATCATCTGTAAGCCACCAAAGAAATTCAAAACTCGTGGATATCTTGCTCATATCCAGAGTTCCTTCACCAAAGATGCCTTTATGAAGAAGGCAAAGTATCTTTTCTCTTTTTCCACTCCACCTGTCCATCCAAGGGTGTTTTGCTTGTTCTCCACCGAAACGATGGAAACAGGGACGAACTCGTTGAGAGGAACCTGGACCTGTGTTTTGAGAAGAGAAGAACCTGACAGATCAGTTAATGAGACTTTCGTGAGGATTGATCCATCTTTTTCTATATTCAATGGCATCACCGAAATTTTTATACCAGAAGAGTTTCTAATCCCAGCAGTGGTCGACAGCCTTTCCCTTCCAACCAGCAGACTCGCTTCTTTGCCCGGAACAGTCGCTATCCAGGGTTTTGAGACCTTCTTTTCCTTTCTGCTGGATTTTCCCAGATCTATCTTTAAAGTCGTCAATGGCATTTTGAGTAAAAGCTCCATCAACTTTGGATCGTAAACAACACCGAAGATTTTCTCCTCTACTGTGTCCTTTTCAAAATTTCCCTCCTTCAAGCCCAACTTCAAAACGGTTTCTTCACTGAGCTCCACCATCTCCATTTGATATACAACGATCATCGGTTTTTCTTGAGCAAGTGATAAAATCCCTAAAAGAAGACCGAGGATTACTAAAAATTTTCTCATACTAATCATCCTCTCAGAGAATCTCAGTTGTTATGAATATCATGAGTTCACATAAATGGTGGTTGAAAGATCACTTCTTTTCACAGAGAACAGGCCAGATCTTTCTCCCACGAAATGACTTATCTTAGGTGAGAGTGTGAGCTCTATTTCCCCATCGTTCACAATCCTTGGAATTATCTCCAGGCTCACACCAACATCTATGGATTCGATCCTGCTTGTGGCTCTTCCTGTTTCTAAAACCACTGTGTGACGTTTTCCTACAAAGAGATTCGCTTTTTTGCCATCGCTTACGATTATCCAGGGATCTGCCGTCACTTTTGCTTTTTGTTCTCCTTCCAGTAGTTTTATCTTGGATACGATGTTACCGAACACATCTGTTTCAAAAGAGATGCTACCAAGGACGAGCCCGAGAACACTCGTCCAATCCTCGTTTATCGATTGTCCAGCATTTAGAGATAGATCCAAACTGTTTATTCCGAGCTCTCCTACAACGTCTTTAGAAACTTCGGTCACGAGTACGCTTATCTTGATCTGTCTGATTGGAACATCTATCTTTGCAAGATCTTCTTTGAAACGCTCGATGAAACTTCTTGGAGCGGTTATAGTGATTGTATTGGTCTGTTCATCTATCTTTATGAAGGAGTTATAGATGGAGGGAAGGAGTTCTTTAGCACTTTTAGCCGTTATGTAGTGAAGTTTAAAAACCTCACTTTCCGCCAGGAATCTGAAGGCAGGGTTTTTAGGATCAGGGGCTCCAACGAAGTAGAAATCATCTATTTTGACGAATATGTACCCACCTGGCATCAAGATCATCTTCAAAGCTTTTTCTAGCGGAACCTCGTTGAGCTCCAACGTGACAAAACCACTTACTGTGGTATCCGCTATGATCGTAACACCTGTCTGTGCCGATATATCGCTCAATGCATCTAGAATGAATGTATTTTGGAAAATGTTCGTGACTAACGGTTGCTGTTCTACTTCTTCTGCTATCATGATAGAACTTATTATCAAAATCAACGCGAATATTATTTTTTTACTTTTCATGGTTTGCACCTCCTACCACTGTGAACTTGGTTTTAACAACCGACGGTTCATCTCCTCCGTAGTCCACTCTTGCGAGAATTTCGTATTCACCTGGCTCGAGCGACATTGGTACCATGAAACTGAAAATTCTCTTTGTTCCAGGAAGAATGGGATTCTCCCCAGAAAGAGTGGCCACGGTGAGTTTCTCAGTTTTGGGAGGTATTATCCTCCCATCCTCAAGTATCACCTGAGGATGTAGTCTATTCAAGACAACTTCGACTTTTGCGTTCAGATGTATCGTTCCTTCATTGAGAAATAGGAAATCCATTCCTACAGAATTCTTCTGTACATCGAGTGTTTTCAACTTCAACGCTCCTTTCTTCGACGCTTTCTTCTTGTCTCCAACGAATATCAACAAACTCGATCCCATTTCACTATGGGCGCTTTCACCTTCAGATTTGAAAATGACATCTGCATAGTAACCACCTTTAGCGCTTCTAGGTGGTTTCATCATAAGGCGGACCCTTCTTGTCTGCCCTGGTTTCAAGGTGAAGACGGAAGGTTTCACCTCAACCCAGGGAAACTTTTCTTCTCTCTCCGACTCAGGTAATATGTTTCCGTATATATCGAATACAAGCGGGAGAACATATCCTCTGAGTTTTATAGTTTCTTTTCCCCTGTTTACAACCTTTATAACATTTGATTTGAAAGATCCTGGCCTCAGTTCGATCTCCAAATTCTGTGGTTCAACCAGGAAACGAGCCATTTCTTTCTCCAAGGTTTCTTTAGTGGTCAATTGCGCTTCCTGAACGGAAAATTCCGTTTCTGCCACCACAGGTCTGTTTCCTCCATAATTCACGATAGCTCTTGCAACGTAATCACCTGGGGGAAGCTGTCTTGTGAGAACAGACATCAGGTTCACTTTTGCGCCAGGAAGAATCACTCCTCTTCCACCACCTAAAGGCATTCGGGCAACGGTTCTACCCTGTTTTGTTCGCAATATCAGAAGGCCTTTCGTGAA
>MZGO01000032.1 GCA_002084985.1 Thermotoga sp. 4484_232
TATTTCCGCTGACCTTAGAATCGCTTCCTCGACCACGAGGGCTCTATAACCATCTCTGAAACTCGCACCCCAGGGTTCAACATTTTTGTCGTTTACTATACAATCGAAGAGGTGATAGATCGCATGAACTTGAGCATGTTCCCATCCTATTATGTGTCCATGAGGCCACCAGTGCTCCATGTAGGGATGATAAGATTCCGTCACCATGATATCCTTTGCTCCAACCAATTTTGCCTCTCCTTCTTTCGCAAGATACACTTCCAATTCATTCAACCTTTCAAGGTTGAATCTTATACTTCCTTTGGAACCGTTTATCTCCCAGTATTGGTAATTCTTTCTCCCATAACAAAACCTTGAGGCTTCCAGTGTCCCTATGGCACCATTTTCGAATTCTACAACTGCCGCAAAGGCATCATCAACATCAACTTTACCTTTTTTACTTGGATCCTCTGGAAGAGGTCTTTCCTTTATGAAAGTTCTCGTTTGAGCCATGACGGATGCTATCTCACCAACGAGAAAGCGGGCTATGTCTATTATGTGAGATCCAAGATCTCCCAAAGCTCCACTACCTGCTATATCTTTCCTCAATCTCCAAACAAGTGGAAAATTCGGATCTATTATCCATTCCTGAAGGTATTGGGCCCTGAAATGGTATATCGTACCGATCTTTCCACTTTCGACGATTTCCTTGGCCAATCTTATTGCGGGAACAAACCTGTAGTTGAAATCTACCATGTGTTTTATCCCTTTCTCCTGAGCTTTTTCGAACAGCTCTTTTCCCTGCTTGGAATTCAGAGCCAGTGGTTTCTCACAGAATATATGCTTTCCATTCTCTATGGCTTTGAGTGTCGGTTCGTAATGAACGTTATTTGGGCCGCTGTTATCGAAGACATCAACATTGGGATCCTTCACTAATTCTTTCCAATCCGTATAGTACTTCTTGTAACCGTATCTCTTTGCGGCGGTTTTCACCGCTTCTTCATTTCTCCCACATATTGCGTACAGCTCCGCAAGTGCAGGTGGGGGATACATGATGTAATTCATTTTCTTATACGCATTCGAATGAGATTTTCCCATGAAGGCATATCCTAAGATTCCAATACGAAGAATTGGTATTTCCTTAACTTCCTTTGCTTCACCCATTGTCACAAAGCCGACTTTCTTTTCCTCCGCCATCGTACTCCCTCCTTACCACCAGACCTTTTCCAAAGGTTTTTTAATTATGAGAGGCTTCAGGAACTGGATGCATTTTTCTGCCCCGTCTTCTGGTGACATGACTGGGTCTTCATGTTCGAAGGAAAGGACGTAATCGTATCTGACCTCAAGCAGTGCCGTTATTATCCTTTTCCAATTCACATCTCCCCAACCGGGCACTCTGAATCTGAAACCCCTATCTATTCTCATCCAACTACCTGTAGGGATGACACCTGATCTTGGAAGTTCATCCTTTTGAAGTTCTCCATCTTTAGCGTGAGCGTGATAAATTCTGTCACCGAATTTTTTGATGAATATCACGGGATCTATCAATTGCCATATGAAGTGACTTGGATCGAAATTGAACCCGAAGGTCTTTCTACCGTCAAGAGCTTTTATTGCTCTCTCTGCGGTTTCTATGTTGTAAGCGATTTCTGTAGGGTGAACCTCCAATGCGAATTTAACACCCCATTTATCGAATTCATCCAGAATTTCGTTCCATCTCTCTGCGAACAGCTCCCAACCTCTTTCGTATATCTCCTCATTTTTTGGAGGGAATATGTACCATTTCTCCCAAACATGCGACCCTGTAAAGCCACAGACTACAGGTACTTCAAGTGCAGCGGCGGCTTGGGCTGTTTTTTTCATCCTCTCAATACCGTATTTAACCTTCTCTTCAGGATCTTTAGTTGGAGCCCAATCGTCGGTCGATTCGTCTAAGGGACCAAGAACGAGCTGCCCCTCAAGATGGTTGCTAATAGCAGATATTTCTAGGTTGTATTTCTTCAGAGTCTCCTTTATGCTCTTTCTGTAATCCTTATCTTCTAGAACTCTGTCGATATCCAAGTGGTTACTTCCCTTCCAAGCTGCAAGTTCCACCATCTCGTAACCCAATTTTGATACGTACTCGGCCACCTTCTCCAATGGCCAGTCGTTGAAGAGGACCGTAAAGATACCTATCTTCATAACATTCCCTCCTTCTCAACCTTTTATAGTTCCGAATGTAACACCCCTGAGAAGGTACTTTCTAACGAAAAATGTGAAGATCAGAACAGGGGCTAAAAATAGAAGACTCGCTGCGGCTACTTCTCCCCAGTTTATACCTGTCGTTTTCAAAATCGCCCCCGCGATCGTTGGAGGCACCGTTTTCACTTCTTCACTCGTCAGTATCAGCGCAAAAACATATTCATTCCAAGCCGTTATACCACAGAAAACAGCTGTAGCAGAAATTCCTGGAAGTGCCTGAGGCAGTACAATCTTAAGGAAAGCTTGAAAACGAGTATAACCATCGCACATTGCTGCCTCTTCAAACTCTACAGGTATCTCATCCATGAATCCTTTCATCATCCAAACAGAAAACGAAAGGTTGAAGACCGTATACAGAATTATCATTCCAAGATGTGTGTTGAACAATCCCAAGTTTTTGTACATGACGAATACTGGGACTACTATCACCATCGAGGGGAGCATACGAGTTGAGAGTATGAAGAACAAAACGTCTGCCTTTCCTGGAAAACTGTATCTCGAGAAAGCGTAGCCAGAGAGAGTTCCAAGTAAAACAGCTAGCCCTGTACTCAACGCCGTTATTATCGCACTGTTCAGAAGCGCCCTAGGGAAATCAGATGGTACTTCTTTGGCGAATTTTCCCCAACCAGCGATCTTGAAAAAGACTCTTTTGAAGTTAAGAAGAGTCGGTTTGAAATTGAAAAATTTTGGCGGCATCGAGAAAACATCGATTCTGCTCTTGAAAGCGGTAGAGGCCATCCAGAATAATGGGAAAATATAGATACCAACTATAACGGCGACAAGTATCGTTAAAAGGACTTTCTTCACGAAGAATCACCTACCTTCTCTGAAGGCGATTCAAAAGACGTATGTATATGTTACTCATACCAATTATTATTATCAGAATAATGTAAGCGAAAGCACATGCCTTTCCAGTTTCGAAATTCTGAAAGGCCATTCTGTATAGAGCGATACTTATTGTTGAAGTTGCGGTTCCTGGGCCACCTTGTGTTAATCCCCAAGCAAGATCGAACATTTTGAAAGCGTCCATGGTTCTGAAGAGAAGCCCCACGACAAGAAGTGGGGATATCAAAGGTAAGGTTATATGCCGAAATCTGAACCAAGGGGATGCTCTATCGATTTCAGCGGCTTCGTACAGTTCTTTTGGAACAGCAGAAAGCCCCGCAAGGGATATGAGAATCATGAAAGGTGTCCACATCCACGTATCCGTTATTATTAACGCCCACATTGCCGATTCCCCTTTACCAAGCCATGGGATCTTTTCTATATTCAACAAAGATAAGAAGTAATTTAGAACTCCCCAATTGGCATCCAAAATATATCTCCAAAAGAGACCAACCACTATGGGACTGAGCATCATGGGAGCAAGAACAAGGGTCAGCAGTATCCCACGACCGGGGAACTCTTTGTTCAAAAGCAGAGCTATTCCAAGTCCCAAAAAGAATTGAAGAGCGACCGCTGTTATCGCGTATCTTGCGGTATTTTTAAAATGAAGCCATATGTAACGATCTTTGAGAATGTCTGCAAAATTCTTTATACCAACAAAATGAGGCTTTTCTGACCCAACCACAGAGTAATCAGTAAAGCTCAGAAACAACGACCATATCAAGGGATAGACCACTATAAAAACCAGCAACAAGATCGTGGGTAATATGAAAAGAAGAGCAAGCTTTTTATCTGTCAAAACTTTCACATCGTATCACCTCTAGCGAAAAATGGGGGGAGGATCCCCCCTTGTTCATTTAATGTAGCCAGCTTCTCTGAGAATCTTTTCGTGCTCCTCAACGATCTTGTTCAGTGCTTCACGTGGTGTAAGGGTTCCAGCTATGACAGCGTTCAAATTCTCCTGTGTCACTGTGAGGAGCTTTGCGTATTCTGGTATATTCCAGAAGTCCCTGAGCCTTGGTATACTATCTTTCAAGGCTTTGTTCCAAGGATACATCTCTTCAAATTCAGGAGATTCGACGACTGGCCTGAAGCTCGTTAAGCCCCCATACAAAGCCCATTTTTTTTGAACCTCAGGGGTGTAGAACCATTTTATGAATTCCTTCACCTCTTCCTTCGCGTCAGAATAAGCACTAACAGTCATCCCCTGTCCGCCAAGAGGTACGTAGGCAGTGTTGGGGTCTCCTTCGATCAATGGAGGCAAAGCCATAAATGCAACCTTATCATAAGTCTTCGAAACTTCTGGATCAACGAAACCTGGAGCGAAAGCTGCCCATTGTATGGCCATAGCAACGATACCAGTTTGCATAGCAGTGTTAACCTCATCGAAGCTGAAATTGGCAGCACCTGGAGGAGCGAATTTCACAAAAGATTTATAAAATTCGAGAGCGGCAACCGCTTGTGCACTGTTTGCATATCCTCTAACCTCGTAAGTTTCAGGATTCCAGAAATCTCCTCCGAAATTCCAGAGTGCCCACCCGAAGTCCCAAGTCACTACATCGTAGTCCTTGGACCACTTTGTAGCTATTCCATAAAGGTTCTGTTCAGGCCTTGTGAAGAACTCAGCTATATCTCTCATTTCGAAAAGGTTTCTTGGAGGTCTCAATTCGTATCCATACTTTTTCTTGAAAGCTTCTTTCTCTTTTGGATCCTCGAAAAGGTCCTTTCTGTAAATGAGGATCTCTGCATCTGTTTCACAGGGGAGACCATAGTAGTTCCCGCTGCCAGGTGGATACTCCCCATAGTACCTCAGCAGGTTAGGATAGAAATCGTCCAAGTTAATTCCAAGTTCTTTGATCCAGTCGTTTAGCTTGATTATGTGCCCTCCTTCGACAAGCCACCCTAACCACTGGCTATCTGCAATAAGAATATCAATCGTTGGACTTTTGGCTGCGAATTCAACAGATACCTTGTCTAAGAACTGTCCCCATGGTACAAAAAGTCCCTTAACCTTTATCCCTGTTTTTTCCGTGAATTCTTCTGAGAGAGCAAGAAGAGCATCAGCTGGCGGCCAAGAAGCCCAGCAAATTGTGATTTCTTTTGCAGCGAAGATCACGACTGAAACCACGATCAGCATGAGCATAAAAGCAACTTTTCTCCACATAAGAGAACCCCCCTTTACGAAATTGTGCCAAGATTACTTTCTCTCCTTAACAGAAAGATGAGAAAAAACGATGTACAATCCTGTTCCTATACCACAGACTTGGAATCCCCACTGGTACATACCGAATGAGAAAGGCTGGCACAACATGAATATCCCGAAAAATATCATGAAGATCGAGATTAATTCGAGAATCAATTTGGTTTTAGCCTTCATTCACCTCAACCTCCTGCCCGTGTCTCTATCGAAATAGAAAACAGGACCATCTATTCCAACCCAGACTTTCTCAGCAGGTTTCACATCTGGATATCCAAGGTATTTTTGTCTAAGGAATATTCCATCGAAATTAATCGTTATAACCGAGAATGTTCCCAAGTCTTCAACTATGTACACCTCTCCTGGAAAATCGAAAACCACGCTTTCACATCTCTCACGACTCAGAATCAGATCCTCTGGCCTTATACCCACTATCACTTTTTTTCCTTCCAGACCTTTTATCCTCAAATTCGTCTTGATATCCTTATCCTTTGCTTTCAAAATGAAAGAACTTTTTTCTATGAACCCCGATAGTGTATTCAGAGGAGGACTGGATATGAAAGAGGCGACGAACAAACTGGCAGGTTCATCGTAGATCTCGTTTGGCGTTCCTATCTGCTCAATTTTCCCCTCATTCAAAACGATGATTCTATCTGCCATGGAAAAAGCCTCCACGTAATCGTGTGTCACAAAGAAGAAGGTTTCACCAAGCTCTTTATGGATTCTTTTGAGTTCTGTCCTCATCTCTTCTCTAAGCTTTGCATCCAAATTGGTTAGAGGTTCATCCATGAGGAATATCTTTGGTTTCCGCACCAAAGCTCTTCCAAGAGCGACTCTCTGTTGTTCACCGCCACTCAGATTCTGTGGCATTCTATTGAGAAGGTGCTCTATATGAAGCATCCTGGCAACTCTTTTAACAGTCTCATCTACTTTGGAATTGCTCAGGTTTCTGAATTTCGATTTTAAGGGAAAGGCCAGGTTTTCATAAACCGTCATATTCGGGTAGAGTATATAGTTCTGGAAGACAAAGGCCACATCACGGAATATTGGATGAACATCGTTCACCAATTCGTCGTCAATGTAAATGTTTCCCTTATCTGGTTTGTATATTCCAGCTGTTAGTTTCAACGTGGTTGTTTTTCCTGCACCTGTTGGTCCGAGCATCACAACGAATTCACCATGACTTATCTCAAAACTTATTCCATCGACAGCTCTCACATTTCCAAATCTTTTAGTTACCTCCTCGAACCTTAAAGAACTCATTTAACCACCTCTGGCTCTTTTTCTTCTTGATAGATCAAATCGCGCGCATGGCAATTCTTCTGTCTTCGATTTCCAGATAAAACCTCATCTTTGTCAGCATCAAGATATTTTTCCATTATATCATCATTGGCCTCGACAATGTTTTCGACCATATTCTCACGCCACTTGGCTACAATTTCGGCCATTAAATCTGGGATTTTCCCTTCTTTGAAGGTTTTACCATAGTCATTCCCCCTGTTGTTAGAAAGGAATGCGATACTCCCGGCGGTAAGAAAGAGTTTGAGCGATTGGCAAAATTCACATCAAT
>MZGO01000033.1 GCA_002084985.1 Thermotoga sp. 4484_232
CCTGTCGCTATGGATGCACCGATTGCACCGTATTTTGGTACCAGAATGACGTTTCCTGTGAAATTCAAAAGGGCTGTCAAGCCCGTTATCAGAGTATGAAACTCCGTTCTTCTCTTAAGAGAGATTCCTATACCGGTTACCGTGGAAATGGTCGTCATGACAGGTATCAGAACCAGGAATGGCATGACGACAGCAGATTCTCTGTAGCTGGGTGCCAGAATCATGACTATGATGAATCTCATAAGAGAGACTGAAACCGCTGCGAGACTCATAACTCCCACAACCATCTTTGATGCTTCAACGAACTTTTCCCTATCCACACCTCTCTCATACCATCTGAAAGCAATTGGCCACCAGAAATTCGAAAAGGCCCCTCTCAATATTCCTAAGGCAGACACCACTTTATAGCCTGCCGAGTAAATCCCAACTTCGTTGAAATCTGCCCATTTTCTAAGAGCGACTCTATCCATAGAACTCACGATCCAACTGAATATAACGTTAGGTATCAGTGGGAGGGAATATCTAAAAGCTCCTTTTATAATGCGTTCATCTAACTTGAAATCGAATTTCCAGTATTTTCTGTTCAAAAACGTTCCAAAGATTGAAGAAAATACGACGGACAGAAAGCTGGATAGAATGATTCCCTCGTAATTTCTCTTGAAAAAGATCAGGATGATTATAACCGATCCAGCATAAACACAGTTTTTGAGAAAAACGAGCAGTGAGTATGACAAACTTCTGTGCTCGGCTATAAGCATTATGTTGTTGAGGTTTTCAACGTTTGTAAGAAGCGATTGAAGTATCAGAAGCAGGATAAGGTAAGGTTTGTATTCTCTGAAGATGATCAGAGAAGCTGTCCTTCTTAGAAGCCACAGAATCAGAGAGAAAAAGAGTAAACTCAGAAGCGATATCACGAATACGTTGAACAAAACCTCCCTTTTCCTATCGGTAACCGGAAATTCCCTACTCAGGTAAGATCCCATAGCAAGACTCGCAACGCCGAAGAATATTCCCTGAGATAGGAAGTACATGGATGCTTTTCCCATATTTTCCGGGTCGACAAGCCATGTTGTTACAGGCACGGTGATGAATGATAGGAGCGATGAGAGGATAGGCCCCAGAGAGAAACCCAGGATTCTCTTTGATGCTCTTTCCAAACTTTCCACATCCATTTCAGCATCACTTCTCCTTTTCTATGAACGATACGAAATGCTCGTAAGCTCCTCTCAGTTTCCTCAAAAAGCTTTCTATCCTATTTGAGAAATCCTCCTCTTTCAGAACTTCCTCTAGATTAAAACTCATGGAGAGAAACGCTTTAAAAGGAACTCCTGAGAATCTTGTTTGAGGAAAGCCGTATTTTCTCCTCAGAAAAACTGCCATTTCATGAACTAAAGATGTCTCTTCACCAACCCATTCGGGCTTTTTAAGAAAAACGTGAACCCCGTCATCATCAATCAGTACGTCGTAAGAGGGGTTTTTATGTTTCAAGATGTCTAGAATCTTTTTGAAGTCATCAGAGGATACCTTCTTCGCGTATCCAAAGTATTCTTCGCTTTTTACACACTCTCTCAACAACTCCTTTTTTATCCATTCATCATCACCAAAAATGCTTAGAAATCTCGTTTTTATTGGAAGACGGAATATCCCGGCATCATGAGCAGTTACAGTTTCTTTGAACAAATCTTCAACAACTTCCTTCAGTACGTTAAGGTGAAAGCCCTCCGATCTGTAAATGGCTGAAGAGACCTTGAAAGGGTCTGAAAGGGATATGAAAATAATAATTCTCCCTTTCGCATTCACCATTAGGGATACCGGAAGGGATGACTCGGGGAGTACCCTCTCCAGAAAAACATGCCTGTGATAGGTATCGAGTTTATCTTCCAGACCCTTTAGAACGTTCAGAGATTTTTTGGAATCGATTCTATCCACATACTTCGCCAAAATTGTTCCCACATCATCGGGTCCCAATATCATTTCAAGATCACCACCGAGCTTTTTCCGTAGACTCTTCTCGCCTCTTCTACAAAATCCTTGTTGTGAAACTTTGATAGAACAAATAATACCCTCCTTTTAACCATGGGAAGGTCAACGTGACCGTCTGTGAAGATGATTTTCCCTTCAACCTTCAATTTACTCTCCACATAATTCACAGCAGGTTGAAGATCCGTTTCCCCTCCACCTATTATCTCAAAATCCTTCCAGTCCCCTTTTCTATACTTCATAACCATCTGAACACTTTTATCCACCTGTACTAACCAGAAATCTGTTTCCAGAACTTTCGCTATTTTCTCCACTTCTGATAGAAACTCACCTATCTCTTCTTCTATGATACTCCCACTTGTATCGAGAATAACGGCTATGTTTGGGAGGTATTCGTTCTTCCACCCTGGAAGGTGGTCGTATCTCCTATTCGGTCTGAAAAGAGTTGTGTACCTTTCACCGATGACGGACACTCCAACAAATCTTCTGAGAATGGTTTTCCAGTTCAATATGGGTCTTTTGAGAAGTATCTCGACATTTCTCTTAACGCCTGATGGAATTTCGGATTCATAGATGTTGAAAGCTCTCCCAATTTTATCTTTAGTAAGCTCCAATATCATCTCAACAGGCATCTCCGAGTCGTACAGTCCTTCATGTGAATCAACTTCTTCTCTAAGTTCAGAGACCGTTTCCACATCGAACCTTCCTTTCTTTTCAAATTCCTCAAGCATCCAAGCATGGTACACCTCGGCACTTTCTCCTATCATCCAAGCGGGAGGAACTGCAAACACCACATCGTTATCCGTTCCATGACCTTCTTCCACGAGGACGTTTAAAGGAACACCAAAAGCATCTAGCTCAGGAATGTATTGATTTATCGAAGCATCCATCGCAAGATCCCAAATCTTCTTGTCCCTGCTGTTTTTTGGCCTTATGAGAAAGTGTTGATTTATAACGTGCATGATTTCGTGTATTAACAACGCCTCTACCATCCTGATGTCTTTCTTCTCGAGTTTTTCCTTGTTGTAATACAAAACCAAATCTCCTTCCTTGGAGAAGGATAACTTCAGATTCCTGATTTTTTTATCGGGAATGAATTTCATTCCCATGAGAATGTAATGGTAGAATGGACTCTTCTTCCCTATGGAAAGAATGGCATCTTGAAGCTTCATTTTACTATATCCCTCAAGAATTTCTCAATTTCGGGATCTTGAGAAAGGTACTCCAAGACATTGTCGAAAATGTCTGATTTATCATCGTTCTTCGTGGAGGCATCGACTATGAACCTTAGAATCCCATAGAAGGACTCCTTGGGCATGTGCTGAGAGAGTTTTGACAGGTTTTTCGCTATTGTCTTTTCCCTTCCTTCTATTCTGGATCTATCCACTTTTGAGAAGAAGTCTATGATCCTTAAGACTAGAGAATTTATGAGATGAAGATCTTTCGGTACGTTCACATCTCCATTGAACAGAACGGTATCGACAGACGGTATCTGTGAACCTTTCAAATACGTATCGTAGAAAGCTTTCGCAGCTTCTGGACCAACTATTCCTGCAGCAAGTATATATCCGTACTTTTTCCTCTCATCCTCCGATAAAATTCTCAGGACATTGGAAAGCTTATACCAACTTCTTGGACTCGGTTTTAAAGTGGTCTTTAGAGACATTGAATATTCACTGAATAAAAACTCTGGGTACTTTCTTATGAACTCTATTACCTCATCCGCTACTTTCATTCTCTCTGCCCATTCGACCCACTCTCTGGGATCAGGAGACACCTCTATTATGAAAAATCTCGATATGAAAGCTGGATCCGTTATTAAATCCGCCTGGTCGTACTCCTCATCTGGTGGATTCATCGCAGCCATTATCCAGGTTCCTTCAGGAAGAACATGATTGTGAATCCTTTTATCTATTATGAGCTGCATGATGGCGTTCCTTATGGATCTGTGAGCCCTGTTTATCTCGTCCAGAAATATTATCACCCTTCCATCTTCAGGCCACCAATCCGGTTTCAAGAAGATGGTCCTGTCTTCTCCCCTGGATGGCAACCCTATGAGGTCACCAGGTTCCATCTGAGAGAGTATGAGTATTATGAGCCTTCTCCCAGTCTCATTCGCTATTTCCCTTGCTATATCCGTCTTTCCCACACCAAAATGTCCTATCAGGAGAGGCACTTCTCCAGCTTCCATTATCTTTCTCACAAGGTACTTCGCTTCAGAGACGTTCATGCCTTCTACCTCCGTTTCTATATTAAATCACCTTTATGGTCTTCATACCACCTGGATTGATCCAGGTCATGACTGTTCCACCTTTAACCTCCAGATTCTTCAAATGTTTTTCAAGAGAGTTGACCTCCTCTGCCTTTTCAAAAAACCAGGATGGTTCTAAAGATACTCTCCCACCATTGTAGGAGTAATCGACCAACCTTACTATCACCCCATCGCCATCTTCTGCCATTTTTACGGTAGTAACGTAGGCACCATCAACTTTGAGGAAACTCCTAACTTCCTTCGCAAGCTTTATCTCCATCGGTATGAGAGGAAGATTCAACTTCAAGGATTCCTCTATAACTCCTCCCCTCCAATCACCATCATGGATATAGATTGAATATATGAATTCTTGTTTTCCAACATCAGCCTCAGGATAAGGATAAACAGGAGATCTCAACAGCGAAAGCTTCATAACACTCCCTTCAACTGAATGACCGTATTTGGAATCATTGAGAACTGCAACTCCCCATATACCATTCGAAAGATCCATCCATTTGTGAGCAGGTACTTCAAATTTTGCCATCTCCCATGATGTGTTACGAGCGGTGGGACGCTGGATAACACCGTACGGTATATCAAAACTTGCCCATCTCGATCTCAGATTCACAGGGAAGAGTACCCTTAGGATCTTCCTTCTTTCCCTCCAATCCACCTTGGTTATGAAATCTATTCTCCTCGATCTGGATCTTATTACCATGAACTGCTCTATCCTGCTATTATTGTATGTTCCCGTCAGTCTGTAAATGACGACGTGAGGGCCTGAGCTCATTAGCTCAATGTTTTCAAAAACAATCCGCTCACACGATCTTTCAACATCGTATTGAACATCCCACGCATCCCAATTTCTTGGTACATCGTCACAGATAACCAGAACGTTCCCTTCTCCACTGAAGACGTCTCTATCTCTATATTTGATATTCACACTTCCATTCTCATTTATTCTAATTTTGTAGAACTCGTTCTCAACGATGTTGTCCATCACTTTCAAATCGCTCTCCGGTATCAAAACACTTTCGGTTGTGTCGAAAACACTCACGGAGAATGGGTTCAGAATGATATCAGGATCTCTGAAAATAACCTTGTTCTCGAAAATATCCTGAGCCGGTATTATCTTTCCCATGATTTTCAAAGATTTGAAAACAGGACTTTCCAATATCAAATCCAATTCCACAGGGAACGGATGGGGATTGAAAACGACCAGTTTTCCAGAACCTTCTTCCGCCTTCGCCAGCACCTTTATTCCTTTTTCAATCAGTCTTTGAGATTTCTCAACAATCATTTTGAGCTCGTTGATGGCGACATCGTACACCTCCTTTATGCTTGATCCAGGGAGGATATCGTGAAATTGATTTTTCAAGAGCATCTTCCACATCCTCTCTATTTCATCTCTGGGATAGCTCAATCCCTCCAGAACCTTTTCCATGGTCAGAACGAGTTCTAACGTGTACAGTGCGAACTCCGCTTTTCTGTTGTACTTCTTAATATCAGAGAGAGTAGTGTAAGTTCCCCTGTGAAGTTCCAAATATAGCTCATCGTCCCATGCAGGAAGATCGTTCATGGAAAGGAAATCATCTTCTGGATCTTTCATGATTATTTCCGGTATTTTTGGAAATCCCTTCAAAACATCGTATGCTTTGATCATCTCTTCTGTGGGCCCTCCACCACCATCTCCGTAACCGAATATCAGCACACTGAAAGGTTTTTTCGATTTTTTGCTGTGCCATTCCCATTGCTTGACGATCTCTTCAACAGAGAGTTTGTTCGTATATCCAAGAGTGTTTATTGCCTTTATCTCTGTTCCATCATCACCAATCCATAAGAACTGCTCGTGAGGAAAATCGTTGAGCTCGTTCCACGTGAGCTTCGTGGTGAGGAAGAATTCTACATCCGCAGATTTCATGATCTTGGGCAGAGTCCAGGGATATCCAAAAGTGTCTGGAAACCATGCTATTTTTATATCTTTACCATATTCCTTCAAGAAGAATCTTTTCCCGTAGAGGAACTGTCTCACCAGTGATTCGCCAGATGGTATGTTGCAATCACTCTCCACCCATGTGCCACCTATCGGAATCCATCTTCCCTCATCCACAAATCTTTTGATTTTGCTGTACAAAAACGGATCCATCTCTTTGATATCCTCATACATTTGAGCAGAGCTCTGAACGTAGACAAAATTTTTGAATCTTTCCAGGAAATTGACCATAGTTGAGAATGTCCTGAGGATCTTTCTCCTGGTTTCTTCAAAAGGCCACAGCCAGGCGTAATCTATGTGTGAATGACCAAATACCACCATTTTCCCATAGTTTGGGAACAATTCTTTCAATTTTCTCAACCTCTTAAGTAGCTCTTCTCCTCCTCTCAATAGAACTTTGCGATACTCTTCAGGAAGTGGTATCGGCTGATTATCTGGAGGAGAAGACCAAAGATTCTTGAAAATCTTTGAAAGAGTAGGATTTTCATAAGTGTTTCTGAAGTATACATCTATAGAGGAAGGAAGCCTTACGCTGTAAAAGTATTCCTCGATCAGTCTTTCTAGTTCATGTACAAGATCTTTATCGTCGCACGTTGCATAAAAGGCTATAAGATTCTTTAGTAGAATGCAGAGCTTCTCGATCTCCCATTCAACTTCACCAAGGATTCTCCCCCGAACCACAAATCCAGGTATACACCACCCTCTGGAAGATCCTTCGAGAGAACGATTTCTCTTGAGAATCTAACAGGGAACCTGGTGGAATCCCAGGTGAACCCCACATCCACTTTCCTGGTGAGAGAATTATCCGAGAAATTCCATCCATCCAACTTTTCCCTGTGAATCACGATCCATTGAACTATTTCATCCAGTTTCTTCTCATATATTCTCACTTTTTCTTTTCTTGAGAGCATCTTCGGGCATACCTCCTTTTCAAATCTACAAGTTAGATATTACCATCTTTCCTCGCTGTTAGGAAACCTTCTATAGGTGATAGAATCCTTACGGGGGTGATAACATAAAGAAGCTTTTGATGTTTCTGCTCCTTGTATCAACCCTCATGTTCCCATTCAGAATCGTCAGCACTTCTAGGATGGACATAATCTATCAAGATGGTCTGGAAAGGCAAGCTTTCGAACTCATGAAGAACGGTGAAAACATTATGAAAAGAGTTGAAGGCCTCCTAGGGATAAAACTAAAAGATAGACTGAAGGTATATATCGTCAGAAATGGTGATATAGCCAACGCTTACGCCGATCCCTTGGACAACGTTATCGTCATATACCCTAACGATCTTCAACCGGAAGATTTCATACCATCTTACAACAACTGGGTAGATTACGTCTTCTCCCATGAATATACCCACATTCTGCTTGGAAGAAACTATGAGAGATGGTTGAATGTCTTCAGGATCTTCGGGGATGTGGTGCCCCCAGCGATCCACAATCAACACGTTCCCATGTACCTTCATGAGGGGCTGGCGATAGAATTCGATTGGGAGACCATCAAAAGGATCATTCACAACATTAGAGAACCTTTTACCAGATTCTCAGAAGCTGTGGAAAAAGCCTGCAAGAAAGATTTCAGGGATTTGACGAAAAGATGGTTGAAGCATACCCCAGCTACACACTTCGAAGAATTTATAAAAGTGGATGGAAACGTGAGGAAACCCATATTCGATTCTGGAAAAGTTTATTTTATGCTGAAAGACGATTTTGGAAGGAGTGGCATATACACTTTTGATGGTGAAAACGCGAACCCCGTGATTCTGGAACCTTCCATTGTGGATTTCTCTGTTAAGGATGGCAAATTGGTTTTCATAAAACGTCTGAGTACACCCGAAGGTTATGTAAACCACGTTTTCACGAAGGAAAAGAATATGGTGGGTAAAAACTTCGTATCCGTGGACTGGTATGGTGACAGGTTGATTGGTGTGAAGCAACTCGAGAATGGTTTGAGAAATGTGGTCATTTTCCATAATGGTAGGGAAGAGACGATACTGGAAGGGAGCGAATCTTTCGTACCGCTCCAGGTTACATCGGATGGTGAGGACGCTGCGCTACTTGCCAAATCGAAGGGAGCTGTTGACATATTCCTTCTAAAAGATGGAAAGATCTACAATCTAACCAACGACAAATTCACTGAGGCTTTCCCTCTTCTGAGGAATGGTGCCCTTACCTTCTCAAAAGAAATAAACGGAGAAACACACATTTTTAAAATCGATCTAGCCACCGGAGAGATAGAGGAGTTCGGAGAAGGGGTTGAGGCAACGATATATGGAAAAACGATCCTGAAGACGATTTTCAAAAATGGAAGGTACCGTCTATTCATCGATAAAAAGTCAAAACGCGTTGGCAAAGTTGCTCTGCACGAAACCGTCGTTGATACCGTCTCAGACCATGGAGTTTCTCTGAGGGGGGTGAAAACGCACATTCCTGTTGTCGGATAAAGAAAAGGGATTGTACATCGTATATCAACATCTGCAGAACACACCGGCATCTCTCTCAGTTCTAAAAACAAGTGAGGATTTGCTGTTCTCAGGGATCGTTTACTTTCCAACAAGATTGAAAACGAAACAGATGTGGTTTTCCATAGGAGCGTCTTATAAAGATGCGTTTTCTCTTTTTACATCTTTAAATGTTGGGAAAGCTGGTGGAAGAAGACATTACACATCGTTTCCCGAATTGAGGCTTATTGTCTCATCGGAACCAGGTGTTTCGCTCGGGGAAGGTTTTTTAATTGGAAAATCCTTGAACTTCTTGGAAGTTGATCTATCTGACTCCCCCAGTTTAGAGTTTTTAAACGTAACTCCTTTCCTCGATCTTGGATGGGGTTTCAGCGATGGTTGGATGCTTCTAGATGCTTTGGACATGACCTTTTCAGTGAAGTTTGGCGTGAAGGACACACACTTTGAAGGTGGTTTCAGACTGAATACGGTTGTATCTTACAACTTCAACATACCACTGAACTTCAGGATCGGAATAGGAAAAAAAGGAGTGTATTTTAAATTGGATATAGGAAATCTCGGATTGCCTTTCTCCCATACTATGCTGCCATTGCTGAAATAGCTTGAATCATTTCAGAAACTTCCTCCATGTTTTGTATGGAGTTGCTTTTATGCCATTTTTCACAACATCAAAAGTGAAGGCAGTTGGCCCTAGATTGTCATCTATTTTGATGGTCTCATCACCGATACTGACAGTCACACCTGGATAACACGCATCACTTGCAACTATCAACGCGTTCTTTCTGAGTTGCTTTTCTCTCCTTGATATGTTCAAAGCTTCCAACGTTTTCCTCCTCTTTTCCATTCTCTCGTAAAGCGTTTTCTTTTTGTTCTCTATGTTTATCAATATCAGCGATATCTCCTTGTTCTCAGAATCAGAAACGTTATCGAGCATCATCTTGAATTTCCTTTGAAGTGTCGATAGACTAGTTAATTCCCTCACAAGTTCCATCAATTCATGACTTATCTCATAATACTGCTTTTGTGTTTCAAAGTCCACACCAGCTTCCACCACTGTTTTGGCACCGCTCATGTTCCCCAACACCCTCGCTTTTATACTCTTCCCCGCTGATACCTTCCCACCAACTATCAAACCTTTTCCAAAGACTGCCACATCCTTCTTTGCAACAGCGTGGCAATTCATCATGTACTCCCCTACTTCTATCGATCCCTCAGATGCAACGAATGTCTCACTCAAAAACTTCGCTGATACATCTCCCCCCGATATTATCTTCCCTCTCTTCCTGCCAAAAACCCCTTTCCTTATCACAACTGATCCCTTCGCCTCTATGTGGAATCCCCCACTCACTATCCCATCTATTATTACGTCTTTCCCTGATATTACTTTAAAATTCCCATCTATGTTCCCTCTTATCCATACACTTCCTGGAAAGTCTATGTTCCCAACGCTGTAATCAAGATCTCCATTCACCACAAATATTTCTTTAACATTTACCTTCCCATCATTTGATACGTAAGGTTGTCCTTCAACCATCGATATTATGAATTTTCCATCTTCACTGAGTTTTACATTCTTTCCTACAAGTTCGTGTAACGCTATGTCTTTCCCCTTCTTCGACGGTATTTCCCTTCCAAAAACATCCCTGCCAGGTTTCCCATC
>MZGO01000034.1 GCA_002084985.1 Thermotoga sp. 4484_232
GAGAAAGCCAAAGTTTTGATAATGGCAGGGGAGGTTATGGTCAATGGAGAGACTGTTACAAAACCCTCTAAACAATTTCCCACAGATGTGAAGATACATTTGAAAGAGAGGCTAAAATATGTTAGCAGAGGTGGGTATAAAATAGAAGGTGCTTTTGAGGATTTCAAACTGAGTGTGAAAGGGAAGGTGGTTTGTGACTTGGGATCTTCTACTGGTCTACTGGTGGTTTTGTAGATTTTCTAATAAAAAACGGCGCAAAAAGGGTTTACGCCGTTGATGTAGGCAAAGGGCAGCTTCATTGGAAATTGAGAAATGATTCAAGGGTGATAGTCAAGGAAGGAATCAACGCAAGGTATCTGAAAGTTGATGATTTGGGGGAGAAAGTGGATTTTTTAACTTGTGATCTTTCCTTCATATCTGTGAAAAAGGTTTTGAATGTCGTATACGATGTGTTAAAAGATGATGGAAAAGCGTTAATATTGATCAAACCCCAGTTTGAAGCACTTCGCTCAGAGGTTAAAAAAGGTGTTGTGAGAGACGAACGTGTTCATATAAGAGTTCTGAAGGAAGTGAGGGAAGAAGCTAAAAAAAAGGGGTTCGGTGTAAAGGGATTCACTTTCTCCAAATTGAGGGGACCTAAAGGGAATATAGAATTTTTTATTCTTCTTGAGAAAGGAGCGGCGGAAGGTTTTACTGATGATTTTACTGATATTGAAAACGTTGTGAAAGAAGCCTGGAATTTTTTCAAAAATGATGAGGGGAGGAAATGTTGACATGAAGATATCACTTTCAATGTTGGCGTTCCTGCTGATTTCCTGCGTTTCACTCAGTTTCATAACAGATTTCGTCCCGGAAGATTACGATTTTTTCATCCTTTTTAGAAGCTTTTATACTCATCTGGAGGACTTGAAGAACGTCCCTCTCTTTGATTTCATCTTGAAGAAAGAAGGGCTCGGTTTAGAATTCACAGTTAATTCTGTGCTCACGGATACCGAGGAAAAGACGGGAGTTAGTAAGGATGTATTTCTGGATTCTCTATCGAAAAACATCTTGCTCTCCGCAAAAGGTGTTACTCTTAACTTCGATACGATGCTGTCTTTGGATGTGAATTACTATCTAGAAATATTGAAAAACATCGGAACGTCTTCGTTCCTCGTTCTCGAGACGGATCATCCTCTGGGGCTTTCCAAATTCATAGCTGGACTTACAGAAACCAAATTGGTTGAAGATGGAGAGTTTTTCATATTTCAGGACGATAGCATATCCATCTTTGCAAAACATGTAGACAATTTTTTGGTTTTAGGAGGTAGCAAACTCGCCGTTGAATCGGCAGTAGCAGCTTACACCAACAAGAACTACAGATTGGTCCAAAACGAAGTGGTTCAGAAGCTTCTGAAGGAGGATAAACCTCTTCTTGGTTTCTTTAAAGGGAATTCTTTCAAAATGAATATGGGAATGAATTTGGAGAAGGCGAAGAAAACGGAATACGTCATTCTCAAAGGATGGATTGAAGAAAATAGCCTGAGATTCGATGTTCTGCAAAGGATAGACGGAAATTTTGAAAAGTATGAATCGGATTCTTCCTACATGAGATCCATACCCTACGCTGGAAATTATTTCTTGGGGGTTTCGGTCTCTGGAGGTATGGAAGCTGCCCGTAAGGTTACCGAATGGTTCTCTGGAAAGAGTGAAGAGGTTGAGAGATTCGCAGGAATAATGAGGGATATCCTTGAAAAATCGATGGGAAAAGTCTACATAGTGGGTGAAATAAATCAGGAGACCACTATAAATTTCGTTGCCCTGTTCAATGCCGTTGAGAGGAATCCAATTGAGGATATCCTTAGAAAATACGGGAGGGTGGAGGATGGTACTCGTATAATGGTGATTGCCAACACGAAATTGAGATTTTTCTGGCGTGGTGATAGATTAGTTATGACGAATCTGACGAGGCAGGAGTATGATAGGATCTTTGGAAGGGGAAAACTCTCAGATGATCCAGCATACACTTACATGACTGAAAAGTGTGGTGTGAAAAAAGACGTTTTGAGGATATACGTCGATTTGGGTGACATAATAGAGAAGATGGTTGGTATTAAAGTCTCATCAAAGCTTCTTTTCATCCAATATTATGATGACGGTTTCTTTAAATACAGATTGGAGGTAATGTGATGCTGAAGATTTTTGATAGAAACGAGCGAATGTTGAGGAGGTACAAGAGAATTGTCAAGGAGATAAACTCCCTAGAAAAGAGATTCCGCTCCATGAAAAACGAGGAGCTGAGAAGATACAGCTTTGACATCAAAAAACGTGTCAGGTCCGAGGGAGTTGAAAAAGCGCTGAGAGAAGCCTTCGCCTTGGCAAGAGAGGTCGCAAGGAGAACCATAGGAATGAGGCCTTTCGATGTCCAGGTGATGGGAGGACTCGCCCTTCACGAAGGAAAAGTCGCTGAGATGAAAACGGGTGAGGGGAAGACCCTTGCTGCGACCATGCCCATATACCTGAACGCTCTCCTGGGAAAAGGTGTGCATCTTGTAACTGTGAACGACTACCTTGCAAGAAGAGACGCTCTGTGGATGGGACCCATATACCTTTTCCTTGGTTTAAGAGTTGGTGTGATAAATTCTCTTGGAAAATCTTACGAAGTTGTCTGGGAGAATCCCGATGAGTTTGAAATAGCTCTGAAAGAGAATCTCTCCATATGGCCCGACGATTTTGAAGGGGAAGTTCTTCCAGATGACAAAAAAGTAGAGGATGCATTAAGAGCTTTTTCAGTTAAATTGGTGGAAGTTGAGAGAAAGGAAGCGTATATGTGTGATGTTACCTACGGAACTAACAACGAATTCGGCTTTGATTACCTAAGAGACAATCTCGTTCTGGATTTGAATGATAAAGTTCAGAGAGGACATTTCTACGCCATTGTTGATGAAGCCGATAGTGTCCTCATAGATGAAGCAAGAACACCCTTGATCATATCTGGCCCATCGAAAGAAAGCCCCGCATTGTATAGAAAGTTTGCACACCTTGCGAAGAGATTCAAAAAAGATGAAGATTTCGTGTTAGATGAGAAATCCAGAACCGTTTCTTTAACCGAAGAGGGAATGAATAAGGCAGAAAAGCTTTTGGGAGTTGGGAATCTCTATGACCCATCGAACGTGCATCTTCTGTACCATCTTCTCAACGCTTTAAAAGCTCTTCATCTTTTCAAAAAAGACGTTGATTACGTAGTTATGAACGGTGAGGTCATAATAGTCGATGAGTTTACCGGGCGTCTCCTTCCTGGAAGAAGGTACAGTGGGGGGCTCCATCAGGCTATCGAAGCGAAAGAAGGAGTCCCAATAAGAGAAGAGACGATAACCTACGCCACAATCACTTTTCAGAATTATTTCAGGATGTACGAAAAACTGGCTGGTATGACGGGAACAGCCAAAACGGAAGAACAGGAATTCATCCAGGTCTACGGTATGGAAGTAGTTGTTATACCAACTCACAAACCTATGATAAGGGTGGATCACGATGATCTCATATTCAGAACACAAGAAGAAAAATTCGAAGCCGTTGTTAAGGAAATAGAGGAAAGGCACAAAAAAGGTCAGCCAGTTCTTGTGGGCACAACTTCCATAGAAAAGAGTGAACTGCTCAGCAGAATGCTGAAGAAGAAGGGAATACCTCACGAGGTTCTGAATGCCAAGCATCACGAGAAAGAAGCAGAGATCGTTGCAAAAGCTGGTCAGAAAGGAGCGGTAACCATCGCAACAAACATGGCGGGAAGAGGAACGGATATAAAACTGGGGCCCGGTGTTGCTGAACTTGGAGGACTGTGCGTTATAGGAACGGAAAGACATGAAAGTAGAAGGATCGATAATCAGCTGAGAGGAAGATCCGGAAGACAAGGTGATCCTGGTGAGTCTAGATTCTTCATATCCTTGGAAGATGACCTTTTAAGGATCTTTGGAGGGGAGCAAATAGGAAAAATAATGAACGTTTTGAAGATAAAAAAGGGAGAGCCCATTTATCATCCGATGCTCACAAGGTTGATTGAAAACATACAGAAAAAGGTGGAAGGTATAAACTTCTCGATCAGAAAAACACTAATGGAGATGGATAGTGTCTTGGACAAGCAAAGAAATGCCATATATTCTTTCAGAGATTGGATATTGGCCCAGGAAGAGATGGATGATCATATGAGAGATATCTTCGAAGACGTTGTGGACAGAAGGATGGAAATGTTCTGCTCTGGAAGGAATTGGGATCTGGAGGGACTGTCCCTTTCGTTCTCCATGTTTCCAAAAGACGTGGTGAGTCTGGATGGTAAGAGATTCACTTCTCATGAGGAATTGAGGAAACATCTGATATCATCTCTATGGAGCGCTTACGAGCAGAAGAAAAAAGACATAGGGGAAGAGGAATATTTCAAAGTAGTAAAATTCCTGATGCTTAGGATAATCGATGATAATTGGAGAAGATATCTGGAAGAAGTGGAACACGTTAAAGAATCCGTCCAGCTCAGATCTTACGGTCAAAGAGATCCAATAATAGAGTTCAAGAAGGAAACCTACAGAATGTTCGATGAGATGATGGCTAATATATACGATACCATCGCGAATTACGTCCTGAGGGTTATAAAAGTTGATGAGAAGGCTGAAAAAGAGGCTAAGAAAGAGATATCGAGAATAAAACTGGTTCATGAAGATTTCAGTCTCGTGAATAGAGCCCTCAGGAGGAAGATGGAGAGGAAAAAAGGCAGTGTCAAAGGACTCGGAGGTATAAAGGTCAAAAGGTGAGGTGATGCACATGATAGGTTACGAATTAAGAACCAAAATAGAAGAAGTGAAAAAGAAATTTGAAGATGCAAAGAAGGTTTTCGACCCCGATTTGAAAAGAAAGGAATTGGAGGAATATGAAAAAATCATGTCTCAACCATCGTTCTGGGATGATTCTAAAGAGGCTCAGGAGATCATCAAAAAATCTCAAAGAATTAGAAAACTCCTTGGGGAGATGGAAGAGATAGAGAGATTGATGGAAGATCTGGAGATAGGACTGGAACTTGCTGATGAAGACCCTGAGATCGCTTCTCAGGTAGAAAAGATCGTTAAAGACATTGAAACGAAGGTTAAATCTTTCGAATTGGAGATGATACTCAACGGAAAATACGATCAAAACAACGCGTATCTCTCGGTTCATCCAGGAGCAGGAGGGACCGAATCTCACGATTGGGCTCAGATGCTCCTCAGGATGTATATGAGATGGGCTGAAAGGAGAGGATTCGATGTTGAAATGATAGATTACCAACCGGGAGAGGAAGCCGGAGTGAAGAGTGCGACGATTCATATAAAAGGGGATTTCGCTTATGGCTATCTGAAACATGAGAGTGGTGTTCACAGACTCGTCAGGATCTCTCCGTTCGACGCTTCTCACAGGAGACATACATCTTTTGCATCTGTGAGCGTCATTCCTGAGATAGAAGACGATGTCGAGGTCGATATAAAACCTGAGGATCTCAGAGTAGAAACTTTCAGAGCTTCAGGAAAGGGAGGCCAATACGTTAACAAAACGGAATCCGCTGTGAGGATAACTCATATTCCAACGGGTATCGTTGTCTCATGTCAAAACGAGCGATCACAATATCAGAATAAACAGACCGCTTTGAAGATATTGAAGGCAAAGTTGGTTCAACTCGAGATGGAAAAGAAGAAGAAGGAGATACAGCAAATACAAGGGGAGCTGAAGGACATCTCATGGGGTAACCAGATAAGATCGTACGTTTTCCATCCGTACAACATGGTGAAGGATCACAGAACCGGTGTGGAAACAGGGAACGTTGAAGCTGTTATGGATGGGGACATTGACATTTTCATAGAGGCAGAACTCGTATACTTTGCTAAAAACCAGGTTTCGTAAGCCCATATTTTTTCATCTTGTAAGACAGGGTTTTATAGTTCAATTTGAGAATTCCGCACGCCTTCTTCCTGTCCCATCCAACTCTTTCCAGAGTTTCTTTTATTATGTTTCTCTCAATGTATTCCATTAAATTCTTCACGTATTTTTTAAAATTCAGGTCTTCCAGATGCTTCAAAGGATTCAATCTCATGATCAACCTCTCAGGATTGCTGCCGGATGCATATTCATGAAGAAATACTATCAATTCATCCGTGTTCCCAGGCCATGAGTATTGTTTCATAACTTCCATCAATCTCTCTTCAGGGTACCTAGGTTTGAATTCCTTGTATCTCTGATATATGGATGACAATACCCTATCGACCATGTAAGGTATATCTTCCTTTCTATTCCTGAGAGATGGAATTTCAATGAAAGGAACACCTGGCCTCTTTCCATCTCTGACACCTAAGATGAGCTTTCCTTCATGTTTGGGAATTGCCTCATCTCCTGGAAACTCATCTATGAATACCGTTTCATTGAAGGCTATATCGGGATTGTTTCCATCATAAGTGATGCTCTTGTACTTTCCCCCTGTAACGAAATCAACGTAAACATGCAAGTGAACCCCATTCTCCCCCAAGAGAGCGATTGTGTCGTATGTATTGAAGAGCTTTTCCACTTCAAATATGTATTTCTTTATGACGGGACCTTGAAGTTCGGGGGATCCGAAGAGGAGATCGTACTTTGTTTTTAAGCTCTCACTCTCCAACTTCAAGTTCAGGTAATTAACAGCCAGGTGTAGTGCCTCATCACTCTTCACGAAGAGAGTCCCTTCAAAATATTCAGGAGGCTTTTCCCCAAAAACAAGGTGCCAGTGATCCGAAAACAATTTTTCCTCATAGTTACTTTCCTCGTAGAATTCCACGAAAACGTTCTGCAGCTTTTCTAGAGATTTTTGAAAATCACTGAACTTCCCACGGGGAATCAGAATTCTTATCATCCTTTAAACCTCCGGAACGATCTACTTCCTGGAGGAAAATGCCCTTCCTTCAGATACTTCTCAGCATCTTCAGCGGTCAATTTATCGAGAGGTATTTGATCAGGTTTGTTGAAGTTCAGATAAACTTTTTCAACACCTGTCAGTATTATGAACATATCGGCATCCAATTCCTGCGCAAGGAGGGAAGAAGCTCTATCTTTATCTATGACAGCTTCAACACCCTTCAGAGTACCGTCTTTGAGCCTTATGACAGGGATTCCCCCTCCACCAGCGGCGATGACGACAAAACCGTTATCAACGAGAAATCTTATAACATCCTTCTCTATTATATCAACAGGTATGGGGGAAGGGACAACTCTTCTCCAACCCCTCCCGGCATCTTCCACCATGGTCCATTTCTTCTCTTCCATGATCCTTTTCGCCTCTTCTTCACTGTAAAAAGGCCCAATGGGTTTTGTGGGATTTTGAAATGCGGGATCTTCAGGATCGACCACTATCTGAGTGACGACAGCCGCTATTTCTTTTTTTACATTTCTCTCGATCAAAGAGTTGTAGAGAGTCTGACATATCATGTATCCCAAGCTACCCTGAGTTTGTGCATCGTTTACATCTATGGGAAAAGGTGGTACCATGTCTCTTGCAGCTTCTTGTTGAAGAAGTAAATTTCCAACTTGTGGGCCGTTCCCATGGGTTATAACCACGCTGTGGTCTTTAATGATATCGATCAAGTACCTCATTGTTTCTTTGAGATTCCTCATCATGTTTTCAGCAGATGGCTTTTCTCCCGGCCTGTTGACGGCATTTCCACCAATAGCTATCACGAATTTCATACACCGTACACCTCCTGCAAAGATTTTTTGGGAAGGGCAAGTATTAGAATATCATAAAAGTGATGATGAAAAGGAGTGATAAGTCTGAGAATATTTCGTTTGCCCGATGAGATAGTGTTGAAGATAGCAGCAGGTGAGGTCATAACCAACATCTCTTCGGTTGTTAAGGAACTGGTCGAGAATTCCCTAGATGCTGGCTCGAGCAGAATAGAGGTCATATTGAAAAATGGAGGAAAAGAATCGATTGTGGTAAAAGACGATGGAGAAGGGATGACAGAGGAAGACATACTTCTTGCAATAGAGCCTCATACGACCAGCAAGTTGAGGAGTTTAGAAGATCTCCTTCATTTGAAGACATTTGGCTTCAGAGGAGAGGCTTTATCCTCGATAGTGAGGGTGAGTAGAACGAGAATCGTTTCCAAGACGGAGATGGAAGATGTTGGAACGGAAGTCGAGATAATAGGAGGGAAGGTCATCAGCACTAGAAAAGTTGGTGTAGGTAGAGGTACCTTTGTTGAGGTGAGAGATATCTTCTTCAATTTTCCGGTTCGAAGAAGAAGATTGAAATCCCCTAAAATAGAAGCGAGGATGGCCACAGAAAGATTTCAAAAATACCTTCTTTCCAATCCAAAGGTTCATTTCATTCTGAACGTTGATGGAAAAATCATCTACAACTGTCCACCTGTTGAGGATATTCACGAAAGAATCCCTATCATTTTTCCAGAGCTCAGCGATAGGAACATCATGTACATTGAAAAAGATATGGATAATATCCGATCTTTTACATGAAGCCGTCATGGAAGCCTATGAGGAGCTATTGAAAAAGAGAAGGTATCCTATCGTAGTTCTATTCCTCAAAGTTCCCGGTAATGAGATCGATATAAACGTACACCCTCAGAAATTGGAAGTGAAGTTTTTGAAGGAGGAAATCATTAGAAATTTCGTTAGGAACGCCATAAAAGAAGTGTTGAGTAAGGAATGGTACAGAAAGATAGTCTTTGTATCGGATTCCTACAAGATAAAGGAAAAGGTACATGAGGTGAAAGAATCTTTTCCAACCAGACTATTCCACATTCTCAAGGGAAGATACGCTATTTTCGAAGAAACGAATGGAATCGTTATAATGGATTTTCACGCTGCTCATGAACGCCTATTGTATGAAGATATAATCGAGTTCATGAAAAAAGAAAAAAGGAGGAGAAAGTTAAGAAAACCTCTCTCATGAACGCCTATTGTATGAAGATATAATCGAGTTCATGAAAAAAGAAAAAAGGAAGAGAAAGTTAAGAAAACCTCTTAAGATTCCCTTATCCTCCGATGAAATCCTTTTAGTTGAGGAGAAGGGAAAAGACTTAAAAAGTATTGGATTCGATTGGGAGAAAAGACTTAAAAAGTATTGGATTCGATTGGGAGACTCTCACAGATGGGATAAACATCACGGCCTTCCCTCCATTCATACCCGCAACCGATCTGACAAATGTTTTCAAAGATCTCGTTGAGGATCTCAAAGTGAGAAGATCTTCAAAATTGATGGAAACTGTGGCCAGGATATCCTGCAAATATGCTATAAAATCCGGTATGAACGTTGGCTTTGAAGAAATCATCGCCATGTATGAGAATTTAAAAAAAAAGGGAACAAATGTGTGTCCCCACGGTCGTCCCATATATTATCTCATAACTTATGACGAACTGGATAGATTCTTTGAAAGGAAATGATCACTCCTCAGAAAATTTTGCATAGGCATAAGGTATCCAGAGCATCATGAGGAATGTTGAGATGTACGGCCCAACTACCGGTATGAAAGCGACCACGTACACGAAAATCAGCAAAACAATTGTTTGAACCAGATTTCCCCTTTTGAAGACAAAATCAAAGCTTTCTTTAATCGCCTCAGATGCTCCCATGTTTTTAACGACAACAGCGCTGGGAGAGTAAACCAACATGATGGCAAGGATCAAACCGGGTATGATGTACGCCAGAGTCCCAAGACCAACTAGAAATCCAACCACTATGGCAACTATTGCAACGTCTATGAATTTCTCAGAAACTTTTGAAAAACTCTCGCTCAAATCTTCCTCACCGTACTCTTTAAAAAGGGTCGTTTGCCACGCAAGGAGAAAATAGGTTATTATCTCTAAAATAATAGATACAAAAAATGTAGCTGTACTAAAGCCAATACCCCAGAGTCTTCTACCAGTGAGTCTCATAGAAACGTCCAGAATCAATTGTATGGCTAAGGCTATGAAAATAGGTACAAGTATTGTCCATTTTTCTGACAGAATTTTAAAGGGTGTTACGAGAACGTCTCCAAGATCGATTTTCATACCTATTCCCCCTTTTTGACTTTTGAAAGATTATACCATTCTTTTCAAAAAATCACGTACCTTTAACCACGTTCATTACCTTCCGAAGATTTACATTCTTCATCTTGGCCTTCTTTTCAACCATTTCAAGGAATTCCTCTTCACTTATGGTTTTTACCTTAAATCTTTTAGCTTTCTCATATTTAGAACCAGGATTTTCACCAACAATCAAGTAGTCTGTTTTTCTCGATACACTCTCACTCACTCTCCCCCCCAGTATTTCGATGAATTCTTTCACCTGCTCCCTCGAGAAATTCTTCAAAGAACCGGTTACAACGAAGCTTAGACCTTTTAAGACATCGAGTCTTTTTTCTCTGGATTTCATGTTCACTCCTGCCTTTTTCAATTTTTCGATTATCTCCTTAGATTTAGGGTTTCTGAAGTACTCCACGATACTTCTTGCCACCTCTTCTCCGATTCCTTCTATCTTTTTCAAACGCTCGATGGTTGCGTTGGACAGTTCCTCGAGAGAGTCGAAATTCTCTGCGAGGATCTTAGCTGTTTTTGTTCCAACCATCGGTATACCGAGTCCCGTTATCAATTTGTGAAGAGGCCTTTTCTTTGCTTCTTCTATTTCAGAGAGGAGTTTCGCTATCATTCTCTGACCGATTCCTGACCCGAGTTGAGCAAGATCGAAGGGAGTCAAATAGAAGAGATCCGCTATGTCTTTAACCAAACCTGCATCGACAAGCAAACCTGCATCGACAAGCCTCTCTATCAACTTCTCCCCAAAGCCCTCTATATCCATGGCATCTCTCGACACGAAGGTTTCAAGGGCCCTTTTTAGTTTAGCAGGGCAATGTGGATTCAAACATCTCAGCGCAACTTCTTCTGGCCTCAACTTCCCGACTTTTCCCCCACAAACAGGACATTTATCTGGAGGTTTTATCTCCTTCTCATCGCCTGTCCTGAGCTCCGGTATTGATTTCACAACCTGCGGTATTATTCCCCCTGCTTTTTCTATGAAGACACTATCACCTATCCTTATATCTTTCTCCT
>MZGO01000035.1 GCA_002084985.1 Thermotoga sp. 4484_232
GCTGCTTTATCGTGATCGATTTTTCCACCCTTGATGAGGATCCCCCGTTTTCTTCCGTAAAATTCCAAGAATTCCATGAAACTTCTCTGCTCGTTCGTTCTGCTTTTGAAGATCTCAAAAGCTATCTCCATTACTTTGAAGTCCACCCTCTCAACAGGTAAAGATCCCACAAGAAGGAGCTTTGCAGAGAGTTCTTTACTGAACAGTTTTTTGTGTAGTATACCTGGGGTATCTAAAAGTTTCTTATCTCTCTCAAGCGCGATCCATTGGACTCCCTTCGTTACACCCGGTACTCCTCCAACAGCTGAGACCCTCCTTCCCTTAATCTTGTTTATTATCGTGGACTTCCCGGTATTCGGTACACCGAGTATCATGATTCTATCACCTGAGGAGAGATACATATTCAGTTTCTCCATGAAGGTCTTTCTGTCCTCAAATTTACTGGTTGATAGAACCGATTCACCATTTTTTCTGAAGAAATCGATCCACTTTCCGGTTATATCATCGTCTGCAATGTCCTCCTTGTTCAGCAGTATTATCTTTTTTTTCCTGGATAGATCCACCCCATAGACCGATGTGGCCATAGGGGCTCTTGCATCCCTTACTTCCATCACAACGTTCACCATCTTTAACATTCGCTCAACAGCTTTTCTGGCCCTGGAAATATGCCCGGGATACCACATTATCTCATCCTTTCTTGACGGCAAGATCGTTCCAGGTTTTGAATACAGAGCACACACCGCATAAGGAGCATCTCTCCCATCTGCAATCTCCAGTTCTAATGCCTTCAAGAGATTTTCTGTACTCTTCTATCAAAAAGCCCTTGGAAATTCCCAGGTCTATGTGATCCCACGGTAAGGGTTCTTCCAAATCAAAAGGCCCCATGTAATCTGCTGGATCTATACCAGTTTCCTCAAAAGCTTTCATCCATTTTTCCCTGTCGAACATCTCTTTCCACTCATCGAAGATACAACCAAGTTCGTTAGCTTTCAACACGAGTTTTAAAAGTTTCCTATCACCTCTGGAGAGAACACCCTCTATCATACTCATCCAGGGATTGTGGAAGGATATATGAGCGTATTTTCTTGCTCTCATGATGATTTTTCTCCTCTTCAGGGCTTCTTCGACTGATATCTGCCGGACGAACTGAAAGGGTGTGTGAGGTTTGGGGATAAAGACTGCAACGGATACCGAAAGATCTTTGAATCCAATTTTTTTCACCTTTTCGATCAGTTTCGCTATATCTTCGACATCCTTATCTTTTTCAGTTGGCAAACCTATCATGAAGTAAAGTTTTATTCTTCTCCATCCGGCATCTTTTGCAGAAATGATGGTATTCCAAATGTCATCATCCGATATATTCTTGTTTATCACATCCCTCAGACGCTGTTTTGCCGTTTCTGGTGCGAATGTGAGACCTGTCTTTCTAATGCTAGCGATTTTTTGAGCTATTTCCAACCCGAAGCTGTCCATTCTGGTCGATGGTATCGAGAGAGCCACTTTTCTTTCTGAGAGTATAGGGAGAATTTCTTCTACTATACCGTTTATATCTGTATGATCCATCGCCGATAAGGAAAGTAAGGATATTTCTGTAGAACATTCCAGCGTGGCAGAATCTACAACCCCTCGTGCAACCCCTGGATATCTCCACAACTCCCCTGTCATGAACACTTTCCGCATGAGGTAGTATCTTTTTCACAAGATGAGCTTGATTCTCGAGAGATTTTAAAAGCCTTTTCCTTATTCTTTCAGGAGCAAAGCTGTACGCAGGTACCACTCTCTTATCCTGGGATTCATAGAACAATGGGACGTACACTCCTTCAATTTTGCTCAATTCTTTTAACACATCGAATCTTCTACTACCTTTCATCTCACGCAGAACTTTGGCTATCTCAACGACAGCTTCCTCCCCATCTCCTATTACAACGGCATCGAAAAGGAGAGCGACAGGTTCAGGATTGCTCGAACAAGGCCCACCACCTATGATTATTGGATCTTCATCTCTCCTATCTTCTGCCAAGATGGGAATTTTCGAGAGTCTTAGAACTTCCACAACGTTGGTGTATGAGAGTTCGTAAGATAGAGAAATCCCCACGGCATTCATGTATAAAAGGGGAGTTTTGGACTCCATAGTGAAGAGAGGAATACCATTCTCCTCCATTTTTTTAATCATATCCACCCATGGAAGGAAAGCCCTTTCTGCCCAGACCCAGGGTATGTCGTTCAGAGTATGGTATATTATCTCGAGACCCAAATTCGAAGAACCTATTTCATACAAATCGGGAAAAACCAGGGCAATTCTGAGAGAAACCTCGCTTTCATCCTTAACAACCGAGTTGTACTCGTTTCCCAAATATCTACTGGGTTTTCTCACCCATGGTAGGATCTCGTTGAGAAACCTCATTATCTCGATTTTTTCCATCTTCGCTTGATCTCTCCTTTCAAAAAGCGAAAATTTCCTTCATCTTCTTTTACGCTCTTTTATTCTAACTCTTTCTTCTTTTTTGAAATAATATTGACGATATTATAATTCATTAAGTGGAGGAGGAATATATGAGAAGGATAGCAAAGCATCCCATACTGGATTTTAACAACAGAAAGAAAATTAAATTTTACTTTGAAGATACTGAGTTAATCGCCTACGAAGGAGACACGGTAGCATCGGCTCTGATAGCTAATGGTATAGACATTTTTGGATATACTTCCAAAAAGGGCCGTCCAAGAGGCCTTTTTTGTTGCATAGGGAAGTGCTCTTCCTGCCTTGTTATCGTGAATGGGATTCCCAACGTGAGAGCCTGTATAACACCCGTGAAAGAAGGAATGAAGGTTAGAAGACAAGTAGGCAAAGGGGGCACCAAAGAGGTGAAAAAAATTGAAGAATAAGAAAGTGGATTTTCTCGTGGTGGGAGGAGGACCTGCTGGACTTTCTGCCACGCTGGAAGCTGGCAAGAGAGGTTTGAGGGTTCTCTTAGTCGATGAAGGGATACAACTTGGCGGGCAACTCGTGAAACAGACCCATAAATTCTTTGGTCATGAAGGAACGTACGCATCTGTTCGTGGATTCGAAATAGCGAAGATATTGGTAAAGGAGTTGAAGAAATACAAAAACATCGAAGCCAGAACGATGACATCTGTGATCGGTATCTACGAAGACGGTGTGCTCGCTTGGGATAGAAAAGAGAATGAAGTTTTCCGAATAGAACCTGAGTACACATTGATAGCAACTGGTGCATCTGAAAAGTACGTGACTTTCGAGAACAACGACCTACCAGGTATCTATGGGGCAGGAGCAGTGCAGACACTTATGAATCAGTTTGGGGTTCTACCGGGAGAGAATTTCCTCATCATCGGTTCAGGTAACATCGGCCTCATCGTCGCGTATCAATTGATCCAGGCGGGAGCGAGTGTAAAAGCCATAGTCGAAATAGCCGATAAAGTTGGAGGATACGTTGTTCACTTGAACAAGATAAGAAGACTCGGCGTACCCGTTCTCCTGAAGCACACCATAGTGAGGGCTTTAGGAGACAATAGAGTGGAGGGTGCTGTCATAGCTGAAGTGGATGAAAGTTACAACATCATACCGGGGACCGAGAAGGAACTGGTGGTTGATACCATATGCCTGGCAGTCGGTCTTGCACCATCCATAGAGCTAGCCGCAATGGCTGGGGCTGAGGTGATCTATATACCTGAACTTGGTGGATACATCGTTAAAAGAGATGAATTCATGAGAACGTCTGTTCCCAACCTGTTTGTAGCAGGTGATGTTTCAGGGATCGAAGAAGCAACAACCGCCATGTTAGAGGGAAAGATCGTCGGATTGATGGTATCCTCGGAGAAGAAAAATGTGAATTTATCCGGAGAGATAAAAGCTCTTTTGAGAGAGCTCGAAGATTTCAGAAGGGGGCCCGTTTCCGAAAGGGTGAGAAGAGGACTTTCCAAAATGGGTATAAAAACCGTAAGTGGTGGATTCAGAACGGAAGTTCAGAGGTCAAAAGGCCCCGTTGGAAAACTCAGGGCTGTTATCGAATGTCCACAACCTATACCTTGTAATCCCTGTGAAACCGTTTGTGTCTTCGGTGCCATTTCAACAGGTGGAAACATAAACGGTATACCCTGGGTGGATTACGACAAATGTACAGGTTGTGGTTTATGTGCTCTCAAATGCCCAGGGCTCGCCATATTCATGGTCAAAGAGGAGGTTGAGAAAAAGGAAGCGATCGTTGGAATACCATACGAACTTCTCCCAGTACCTGAAGAAGGGGAAAAGGTTTTAGGAACCGACAGAGATGGAAAGCCTGTTTGCGAGGCTGTGGTTGAGAAGGTTGTTAAATCCAAGGATAAAACACATTTGGTATACTTGAGAGTACCTCTCAAGTATATGGATGCAGTAAGGGGGTTTATGGTTTCTCCAAGAGAGAAATATGAATTCGTTTGTAGATGCGAGGAAGTCACCGTTCAAGATATCGAAAAAGCGATAGATGAAGGTTACACAGATTATGAGGAGTTGAGAAGGTACTTGAGAATCGGTATGGGGCCTTGTGGTGGTAGAACCTGCAGATTACTCACCCTCATGATTCTTGCCAAGAAAACGGGAAAGAAAATGGAGGAACTGTCACCTGGTACTTTCAGGCCACCCACCATACCTGTACCCTTTAACGCTTTTCTGGAAGGTGATAAAAATTGAAAACGAAAGTGATCATAATTGGGGCAGGAATGGTGGGAGCGTCCATTGCCTTTCACTTAACGAGGCTCGGTGAGAAAGATGTCTTCATTTTTGAGAAGAATTACGTGTCCTCAGGTTCCACTGGAAGGTGTGCTGGAGGAATAAGACAACAGTGGAGTACGAGAAATAACGTGAGACTCGCTATGAGAAGCGTTGAATGGTTCAAAAGAATGAAGGAAGATACCGGTCTGGATGTGGAGTACAAGCAAGGTGGTTATCTCATCCTATCTTTTGATGAAAAAGAGGCAGAAGAATTCGCAAAGAATGTGAAAATGCAAAAAGAGGAAGGATTGGAAGTGGAGGTGTTGACACCAAAGCAAGTTAAAAGAAGATTTCCTTACGTTAATGTGGAAGGAGTAAAACTTGCCACTTTCTGCCCAACCGATGGACACGCCAATCCACATCTAGCCAATTTTGCTTACATGAGGAGATCCGTTGAAAATGGTGCAAGGCTCTTCACCAAAACGGAGGTCAAGGAGATAGACGTTTCAAACGGCACCGTAAGGGGAGTGTGGACGAGCGCAGGATACATCGAATGTGAGGTCGTCATCAACGCTGCGGGTCCATGGTCAAAAAATGTCGGTGAGATGGTCGGTATCGATTTACCAACAGAAAGCTATCGTCATCAAATATTGGTCACAGAACCTTTAGAACACATCATGGATCCGATGATAATAAGCTTTTCCGGGAATTTTTACATAAGACAAACTCGCCACGGTTCTTTTCTCATGGGGCAGGGTGATAAAGATGAAAAACCTGGTATTAACAGAAAGGTGACAGCGAGATTCCTACTCGAGATGGTGAATAAGATGTCGAGGAGATTTCCATTTTTGAAGAATTTGAGAGTTATAAGACAATGGTGTGGCGAGTACAACATGTCCCCCGATGCCCAACCTATCGTTGGTCTTTCGGAGAACGTTTCAGGATACTTCTACGCTGTTGGATTCAGTGGACATGGCTTCATGGTCGCACCCGCAGTGGGAGAAGCACTCGCTGAATGGATAGTCTTTGGGAAGCCGAAAAATGTGGATGTCTCCCAGTTGTCACTTGAGAGATTCAAGGGAAAAGAATTTTTAAAGGAAAGGAGTGTGGTTTGAAATATCAGATTGAGGAGGGATGTTTCGTGCTTAAAGAGACGGATTACATGATACTCAAACCGTTTAAAAATTTTCCAATCATCGATTTTTCAAACCCCGAGGACATCGAAAAAATGGAAAAAGCCCTAGAGAAGGTGGAAAAGGAGTTTGGGAAAGAATACGACCTCGTTATAGGAGGCAAATCCTACAGAACAGAAGAAAAAATCGTGTCCAAAAACCCCAGTAGGTTTGAAGAGATTGTGGGAGTCTCTTCAAAGGGAAACGAAGAACTGGCCGATAAAGCTCTTGATGTTGCGTGGGAAGCTTTTGAAAAGTGGAAGAGAGTACCACCTGAGGATAGGGCAGGGATTCTTTTGAAAGCATCGGATATAATGAAGGAAAGAGCTTATGAGCTCTCCGCATGGATGGTTTATGAAACTGGAAAGAACTGGGTGGAAGCCTGGGCCGATGTGGCAGAAGCAATAGATTACCTGGAGTATTACCCAAGACAGCTCATGAGATACGTTTCTGAGCAACCCCTCGCAAGGATTCCTGGTGAAAAGAACGAGTATGTTTACATTCCCCTTGGTGCGGGTGTCGTAATACCTCCTTGGAATTTTCCTCTTGCCATCCTGACTGGCATGACATCTGCCGCTCTTGTAACGGGGAATACCGTCGTTCTGAAACCGGCAAGTGACTCCATCGTTATAGCCGCGAAGTTCGCTGAGATAATGTATGAAGCAGGAATTCCAGATGGTGTTCTAAATTTCTTTCCGGGAAGTGGTTCTACTGTTGGAGAGTACCTCGTTGCGCATCCCAAAACACGTTTCATAGCGTTCACCGGTTCTAAAGAAGTCGGAACTAGAATAAGCGAACTGGCTGGTAAGGTTGTGAAGGGGCAGAAGTGGATAAAGAGGGTGATTCTGGAAATGGGAGGAAAAGATGCAGTGGTTGTCGATGAAACAGCCGATCTCGATGCAGCCGCTGAGGGGATAGTTGTGAGTGCTTTCGGTTTCCAAGGTCAAAAGTGCTCTGCTGGTAGCAGAGCAATCGTTGTTAAAGAGGTTTACGATGAAGTTTTGGAAAAGGCTATAGAGAGGACAAAGAAAATAAAGATGGGAGATGTTAGGTATAGAGAGAACTGGCTTGGGCCTGTGATAAACAGATCCGCTATGGAGAAGATCATGAAGTACATAGAGATAGGAAAAAGCGAAGGGAAACTCGTGCATGGAGGAAACAGTAGGGAGGATCTGGGAGGTTTCTTCATAGAACCAACGATTTTCTCTGATGTTGACAGGAATGCCAGAATCGCCCAAGAAGAGATATTCGGGCCGGTTGTTGCTTTCATAAAAGCGGAAGACTTCAAAGATGCGATAGATATAGCCAACGGAACGGAATACGGGTTGACAGGTTCCTTCTATTCCAGGGATAGAAAAAGGATAGAGAGAGTCAAAGAAGAGTTCTTCGTTGGAAATCTCTACATAAACAGAAAATGTACAGGGGCATTGGTTGGAGTCCATCCTTTCGGTGGTTTCAACATGTCCGGTACGGATTCCAAGGCTGGAGGGCCAGATTACCTGCTTTTGTTTTTGCAGGGAAAATCCATATCGGAAAAAATCAATTTGTGAGGGGGTTCATCCCCCTCATTGAAATCTATACGAAAGAGGGGAGCGTATGAGATCTTACTTTTTTGACTTCGATGGTACATTAGCTTTGTTAAACGAAGATAGATTTTTAAATAACTACTTTAGATCTCTCGGGGATTTCCTCGGAATGAATCCTGAAGAGTTGGCCAAAAGAATAACACTCATCATTAGGGAAATCACGATAAACGCTGATGGTCTCAGAAGCAACTACGAGAGATTCATGGAAAGTTTCACGAAAAAGTTTGGAGGGAACGCCAAAGAATGGGAAAAAACTTTCAAAAAGTTCTATGAAAGCCCTCACTTCAAAAGGTTATCGAATCATTTCCTGCCGAACAACAGAGTGATCATGTACATGAGAGAAAGAAAAAAGGAAGGCTGCAAAATAGTCCTTGCAACCCACCCTGTTTTTCCCAGAATGGTCATTGCTGAGAGATTGAGTTGGATAGGTTTGAAAGAAGAAGATTTCGATCTGATAACATCTATGGAGGATTTCCACTACTGTAAGCCGGATCCTAGGTATTTCTTGGAGATATGTTCTAAAATATCTGAAAGTCCAGAAAACTGCGTCATGGTGGGAGATGACGATAAGATGGATGGAACCTGTGAGGATGTCGGTATCAAATTTATCAGGGTTTCATCTTTATGAAGCCCCAGCATGGTAGAATCTTATCGATGCTGGGGGTGGTTTCCATGGTAGACTTCAAAATGACAAAAGAAGGTTTCGTGATCGTTATCAAGGATTACGTTTCGTGATCGTTATCAAGGATTACGACAGCTTAGAGGAAACCCTCGAAGAACTCACAACGAAGATAACACAGATGGGATCTTTTTTTGCAAAGGGTGATAAAGTAGCAGTAATGGTGGAAAACCATACAGCCCACGCTCAGGATATTCCTAAGATAATATCTCATGTTAGAAAGCATGGCCTTGAGGTTTCTCAGATTCTCGTGGGAACGGCAGAAAAAGAGAAGATAAGGATTAAAGGAAAAATGGATATGGTGAAACAACCCGATACTAAATCCGGTACAAAACTCATTAAAAGAAATGTCAGGTCGGGCCAGATAATCGTTCATTCAGGAGATGTTATGATCTTTGGAAATCTTCATAAAGGTGCTGAAATCATGGCTGGGGGGTCTGTCGTCGTCTTTGGAAGTGCTATGGGAACAATTAGGGCGGGTTTGAACGAAGGAAGCTCCGCTGTTATAGCTGCCCTAGATTTGAGGCCATCCATGATGCAGATAGCTGGGATAATAACTCACGCCCGAGGGGAAGAGAGTGTTCCATCCGTCGCTCATGTTAAGGAAGGGAAGATAGTTGTGGATAAATTCAACGAAATGGCTTTTGAAAGGAGTGAGTGAATTTGAAAACAAAGGATCTTCTGATGGAACTCTCCAGAATAGATGCACCTTCTGGTTTTGAAAAGGAAGCCATCGATTTCATAGAGAAGCAAGTAAAAGATTTGGCAGATGTGATGAAGAAAACACGACTGGGAGGATTGATAGCTGGGATAAAAAGTGGAGGAGATTTGAAAATAGGGATATTTGCTCATGTAGATGAAATCGGTTTTGTCATATCGAAGATAGAAGATGGAAACTTCGCTCGTCTTGAAACCGTTGGAGGTGTGGATCCAAAAGTTGTTCTAGCGAGCGAGGTGAGGGTATATACAAGAGATGGCCCAACGAGGGGAGTTGTGGGGCTCCTCGCACCACACCTTCAAAAACCGGAAGATCGCAAAAAAGTCCCAATGTATGATGAGATTTTCGTCGATCTTTCTGTAGGTTCACTTGCGAAATCCGTCAGAGTGGGAGATCGTGTTGTCCTGAGAGGAGATCCCATCGAGTTGAATGGCAAAATAGTTGGAAAAGCACTCGACAACAGAGCGGGTTGTACATCCCTCATAAAGAGTATGGAGCTTTTGAAAAAATACAAAACTCGCTATGATGTATATTACATATTCTCATCTCAAGAGGAAGTTGGGGGTCCTGGAGCTGCAACGGTTGCTTATGAGTTGAATTTGGATTTCGCGATCGTCGTTGACGTAACACATGCCGATGATGCTCCTTCTTTCTACGAAAAGATTTCTCTTGGAGGGGGCCCAGTCATTGGATTTGGGCCATCCGTTGACAGAAATTTCTGGAAGAAGATCATGGATATCGCGAAGAGAAACGGTATTAAATATCAAAAAGAACCGCTCCCTGGAAGATCTGGTACAGATACGGACGAAGTTCAGATAGCAGGAATAGGTGTTAGAACGGCGTTGATTTCCATCCCTCTGAAGTACATGCATACACCTGTGGAGGTCGTAGATCCTTTCGATGTCGATGAAACAGCAAGGCTTTTGACGCACATTGTCGTCGATCTGGAGGTGTGAACGATGTATCTCAAAGAACTTTCGGAAATACCAGGAGTTTCAGGCGATGAAGATGAGGTTAGAAATTTCATACGCGAAAGAATAGAGGGTAAATTGGACGAGGTCAGAACCGATAGAATGGGTAATCTCATAGGGATCAAGAAGGGGAGAAAGCCCAAGGGTAGATTGTTACTGGTAGCTCACATGGATGAAGTGGGACTCATGGTGACGAAGATAAACGATGATGGAACGCTATCCTTTGCACCCGTTGGGGGAGTGGATCCGAGGGTTGATGTTCAATACTGATGGACATAATAGATCTGAACGAAAGATACGATTTCGATGTGTACTTTGCTTTCGTGGTTCAGGAAGAAGTGGGACTGAGAGGGAGCGCGATCCTCGAAACCGCTGTGAAACATGGTATACCATTTCAGATGAAAAGAAGAACAGCTGGGGGAACAGATGCTGGAAGACTCGCAAGGCGAGGAAGAGGGGTACCTGCCGGTGTGATTTCCATTCCTGCCCGTTACATCCACAGTCCCCTATCCATCATGGATCTTGGAGATTATAGAAATACCTTTGAACTCGTCAAAAGCGTTGTTGAAGATGGAAAAATCGTGGAGGAGGTGTCTGGATGAAAGAACTCGTTAAAAAACTGACGGAAGCTTTTGGACCGAGTGGCAGGGAAGATGAGATAAGGAATTTGATATTGGAGGAAATAAAGGATCATGTGGATGGTTACAAGGTGGATAAGGTGGGAAACATTCTGGCATGGAAGGGGCAGGGAGAAAGGAAGGTCCTTCTGGACGCACACATGGATGAAATAGGAGTTGTGGTAACGAATATCGACGAGGCCGGATTTCTACGGATAGAACCTGTTGGTGGGGTTTCCCCATACACCATCTTCAGAAAGAGAATAAGGTTTGAACGAGTAACAGGTGTGGTCGGTATGGAAGGAGAGACCCAGGATGAAATAGAGAAGAACCTTTCGAAGTTGAGCTTCGACAAGTTGTACGTGGATATAGGAGCGAGAAACAGAGAAGAAGCCGAAAAACTGGCTCCAATAGGTTCCTTTGGTGTTTACGATTCTCATTTCATGGAAGTTGCTGGAAGATTTGCTTCAAAAGCCATGGATGATAGAATAGGTTGTGCTGTCATAATAGAGGTTTTGAAGAGAGTGAAAAACTCTGATATAACACTTTTCGCTTCGTTTTCTGTACAGGAGGAGGTGGGATTGGTTGGCGCCTCAGTTGTAGCCTACGATATCATGCCGGATGAGGCAATAGCAGTGGATGTTACCGATTCTGCAGATACTCCAAAGGCGATAAAGCGACATCCGATGGTTCTAGGTAAAGGTCCCGCTATAAAGGTCATGGATAAAGCATCCATAAGTGATAAAAATATCTTGGAGAAATTGATCAACACAGCTGAAAAGAAGGGTATACCCTACCAAATGGAGGTCCTCATCTTTGGCGGTACGAATGCGGCTGTACTTCAGAGAACAAGGTATGGTATACCCAGTGCCACTGTTTCCATTCCAACAAGGTATCTCCACACACCATCGGAAATGATAGAACCTTCAGACGTCGAGAAGACGATCGAACTTCTCACTTCCTATCTGGAGGGTGGATGATGGATAGAGTGTCGCTGAGCACGACACAGGCGAGGATACTTTTTTGGGTCGTCGTCATACTTGCTTGCACCGTGATAGGCCTTTTCTCCTACAACATCTACTTAAAATGGAAACTGAAAAACGTCGAAGTTAAGATAGTGGAAATTAAACCCGTCGTGTTGAACGTTCCAGAGAAAGTGGAAATGGAAGAGGAGGAAATCACGGAGGTACCCACTTCTTTGATCTTCGAAGAAGAGAGGTTCGATTACGAGGAATTAATGATGAAAGCGACGGATACAGTAGAGAAAGGACAGGAGGTTTCCGTCTTTGTTTTGAGTCCCGATGATTCACTGAGACTGATTCGAGCGTCGAAATTACCTTATCTCATAACAAGAGTTTCAACTGATACTTACTCCGTTGCTCTGATGGGGAACTTCCAACCTCCCTCTCTGGTTCCTCAAAAGACAGTTTACGGTGTTTACGTCATAACCAGTCTTTCTAAAACACACGCCGACGAGATAGCTTTTGATTTGAGGCTTTTGAAGTTACCCTCTTATGTCCTCATCTTTGAGAGAGAAGGAACAACTTATTATTCCGTAGTTGTCGGAGCTCTTCCGACTTACAACATGGCAAAAGATTATTTTGATAGGATGGATTGGGAATTGATAATGAAGAAACTCGATCTGAGGTCGCCAGGATTTGCAGGGAGGGTTACTCCTTGAGAGCCACACCGTCTGAAAGAAGGGCTATTCTTATTCTGATGATAGCTTTTTTTGCTCTTTTAGGGTTGATNGATAAGGTAACATCCGAGGGGAAAAAAGAGGTTACCAAACCAAGGACGGTAAAATTTCCCATAAATATAAACGAAGCGGATGTTGCAACTTTGGAAACTCTACCTGGAATTGGGAGAGAGAAAGCTGAGGAGATCGTCGCGTTTCGAGAGAGAAATGGCCCTTTTGATAAGCCGGAAGACATCATGGAAGTTTCTGGAATAGGTAAAAGCACGTTCAATAAGATAAGAGATAAGATAACCACTGGTGTGCCTTCGAAGAGCACGAACGTCAGGAAAAGAATGATAGATTTGAATACGGCTGATCTGGAGGACCTGATGGAGTTGCCCTACATAGGAAAGGTCAAAGCAAAGAGTATATTGGAATACAGAGAAAAACATGGTCCTTTCCGAAAGATTGAGGATATTTTGAAAGTACCTGGAATAGGTCCCAAAACTTTTGATAGGATAAAGGATAAGATATTTGTGAGAGGAGGAGAATAGAGATGAAGATGGTACCAATTTTCATAATTTTGGGAGCGTTACTCGCAACTGTTCTGATATCTCAAAACCCTCAAGAGAACTTCAGGATTGCCTACATCGATATAGCGAAAGTCACGGAGAATTACAAAGAGATGAAAGAGTTAAATGAAAAGTACAGAAAAGATTACCAGTTTTATCTTTCCAAATTGAAGGAGATGGAAAGTGAGATAGAAAAGATGAAAGAGGAGGGAGCATCTGAAAGTGAAATAGCAGCGAAGCAGAAGGAGCTTCTATCCAGGAAAGCAGAGTATGAGGGTTTGTTGAAGAGGGAATATGAACCTAAAATTCAGAAAATTTTGAACGAGGTTGTGAATAAGGTTAAAGAATACGCGCAGTTGATGGGATACTCTTTGGTGCTGAATAAACAGAGTCTCATCTATGGGGATGAAACTTACGATATAACAGAACAGGTTATAGCCTACATGAACAGTGGGGAGAACGAGAAGTGAGGGAATACATAATCTGTGAAAATCTTGTGAAAAGGTTTGGAAGGAAAACCGTTGTGAAAGGTGTAAACATGTTCATAGAAAAGGGTGAAGTGGTGGGGCTACTCGGCCCTAACGGTGCTGGGAAAACCACCATCTTCAACATGATCCTGGGAATAGTGGTTCCCACTTCTGGGAGGATATTCTTAAGCGGAATAGACATAACGAACTTTCCAGTTTATAAGAGAGCTCGTATGGGTATAACTTATCTTCAGCAGGAGACATCCGTTTTCAACGGTATAACGGTGTGGGAAAACTTGGAACTGGTACTTTCTTTTTTCGAAAAAGACAGGTCGAGAAGGGAAACGATCATAGAAAAACTGTTAAAAGATTTTGGAATTTACGAGCTTAAGGATCAGCTCGCTGGAGATCTCTCGGGTGGAGAGAAAAGAAGGCTTGAGTTGGCTAGGATGATGACTTTGAACCCTTCATTTCTTCTTTTGGATGAGCCTTTCGTCGGTATAGATCCAAAAACCGTTAAGGACATTCAGAGAATGGTGCTGGAGTTGAGGAAAAAAGGGCTTGGGATAATAATAACAGATCACAACGTCGATGAACTCGTGGAGGTTGTGGATAGACTCTACATCATTCATAAAGGATCTATAATAGCGGAAGGTCCCCCAGAGAGAGCGTTAACTGACAAAAAGGTCAGAGAGGTGTTTCTCGGAGTATGAGAGTTGGAGTTGTGGGGTACTCTGGGCCAGTGGATCTTCCTCCCGTATCGGAGCTGAAGGATGTTTGTATAGAACTTGGACGTGAGCTTGCAAGGTCTGGTTATATCGTTTTCAACGGTGGGAGAGACGGTGTTATGGAGCTGGTATCAAAAGGAGTTAAAGAAGCGGGGGGCACCACTATAGGGATTCTACCGTCATCTTCTTATGCGAATAGCTATCTATCTCTTGCTATAGATACTGGACTTGATTTTCAAATGAGATCTTTCATAATGCTTAAAAACGTTGATGTTGTTGTATCTATCGGTGGGGAGATAGGGACCGCCATCGAGATCCTTGGGGCATACGCATACAGTGTTCCTGTCATCCTTTTGAGGGGAACCGGAGGATGGACGGACAGGTTCTCAAAGGTTCTGATAGATGATAAATACCTCGATAACAGAAGAAAGGTGGAAGTGTATCAGGCTTGGTCCGTTGAGGAGGTTTTGAAGATAATTGAGAGAATAAAGGGGGGATAATCCCCCCTTTGTTCTCATCTTTCGTACATGGTGTAGGTGAAGTGCTCTTCTGGATCGTTAATGGTTATGGTTCTAACGATCGTCTTGTACCCACCTTTCACAAGAGTCAGTTCGTAACTTCCGTAATCCAGTTGTACCGTCATAGGTGTCGTCCCGTAGTAGTATCCGTCTATGAAGACCATGGCACCTTCCGGAGTGGTGTTTATATAAACCGTTGAATATCTCGGAATGGGTGTGAGAGTGATTTCCAGGACTTTTCTTTCACCCGGTGCGAGTATAACTTCATCTTCCCAAATCTCGTAATCCGTTTTCTTAACCTTGATGGTATGTCTTCCAGGTGAAAGTTGTAAAGTGAGGCCGTATGTACCCGTGATTCCTTTGTAGGATCCATCCACGTACACTGATGCCCTGGTTGGATCCGTTTTAACAACCAGGGTTGCTTTCACGGGCTCAAGGGTGAGGTGAACTCTCGCTGTTTCACCGTAATCAACGTATACTCTCTTCTCCCTTGTCGTATATCCTTCCTTCTCAACCCTCACATCGTGACTACCTGGATCCACATCGACCGTTACAGGCGATATTCCTACATAAATATCATCTACATAGACCCTCGCACCGGAAGGAGTCGTTGTAACTTCGACTTGAGTCCTAGCGGGTTTTCCAAATACCCTCGTTATCTCATTTGCTCTGACTGTAACGACCTCTTCGTAAGATTCTCCTCCCTCAAAGTACATCACCACGTAGTGTGTGCCTTCATCCATCAAGAGGGTAATGGGAGTTTTTCCCTTGTAAGATCCGTCAACGTAAACGTATGCTCCCTGAGGATCAGAATCCACAATCAAAGTTCCATAGGTTGGTCTGTAACCAACGTAGAAGAACGTGATATCCGAAGCCCATTCTTTCCCAAGATAAGGTATTATCTTCTCCTGAACGTATTTTTCGGGATTCGTCGAAAGGGTTGGAAAACTCTTTATTCTTCCCAAGCTTTTGATCTCAGAGAACAATGGTATCAACTTCGTTGAGGCTATTATCTGTACATACTCTTTCCCCTCAGGTGGAGATATCTTGAGAGAATAGTTCTTGGAGGGTATCTTGTAGATCCTGTTTGCCACTATGTAGTTATTACTCTCATACTTGTTCGGAAAGAGAAGCTCTATCTTCCCATCGGGTGTGATATCGTATATCAGAACATAGCAATTTTTATTCGCCTTGAAGAATATCTCTATCTTCTCTCCTATGTGGTAGACAGATCCTTCGGGTTTGTTGAGCCAAACATCGATCTTGAATTCGGATGGTTCCGGAACGATTATGATTCTATGAAGCTGGTAAGCAGAGAAAGCGCTTACGATGGCTATTGTTAGCAAAAGACCTATGAGAATTTTTCTCATAAAGCTCACCTCCTAAGGTATTACTTTGGAATGTAATCAAAGGTGTCAAGGGGCATGACTACCTCCGCTCCCAATACCTCTGGACCGGTGATTTCTATCTTCTCTGGTGATGTGGGAACGCTTTGGACGAAGACTGCTATACCGTGAGTTTCATCCACAAGGTTATCTCCAAGGTAATGTGACCCTGATCCTCCGAGCTCTTGGTAGAAGGTCACTTCATACTTTCCTGTTGCTTGTTTTTCAAACCTTACAAAAACGTATTTGTCACCCTCAATTACAATCTTGGATGGAGCGGATTGGGATATTGAAGCGTACCACTCGTAATCTTCCCCATTCTTTACCCAATATATATCCACATCGTATGAAACGGTGTGCGCGCTCCTTTTGGTTTCTATCTCGGAGGTATCTGCATCTGAAACTTCTATTCCATCTGCAAAAATACCATTAGATCCGTAGAAGGAGTATCGCTCATTATAAGAAGAAGTTCCTGGACTGTACCATAGAACGACAACGGGAGTTGAAGAAAGAGAATAACCGTGATGCTTGTTGATCCACCAATTTTTCACAATCTCAGCATCACTATCCCAGTTTCCAACTATTTCCACTATCATCTCTTCTTTTTCATAGATATGAGAACCTATCGAAATGTTATGCCTTGAAACCTCATTTGTTACAACATCCATAACGTGGGAGGGACCATTTCCAATATACCACGCACCCTCTCCATCCAAAGATTCAAATTCGTCACCAGAGCTGACGGATACACTGTAGTATCCTGGAGAGAAAAGAAACGGCACGAAGTCAACTTTCACCACTTCTCCTTCTTCTAAGTTATCGGTTTGAATGTGAACATAGAGTGATGGCGTGAGGGTACACGACATCAAAGCTAGCAGTGAAACAGAAAGAACGATGAACCAAAGAGAAAACTTTTTCACGTTTAACACCCCCTTTATGTTTTAGACCATTCAAAAAAAGTTGTGTTCAAATCCTTTCAACTTTTGAAAGGGCAATCCCTTTCAAAGACAGTCCAAGAAGAATGGAAAAGGTAACTGTTGACGTTCCTCCATAGCTTATGAACGGAAGCGGAATGCCTGTAACGGGCATGAGACCCATGCACATTCCAACGTTTTCGAAGACGTGAAACCACAGTACCGTTGAGACACCCACTAAGACGAGTTCCCAGAATTCACTTTTAACGTAACTGATGCTTCTGTAAATTCTGTAGAAGAGGAGTGAATAAAGCGCTATCAGAGATGATATACCAACGAATCCCAATTCCTCCCCCAGAACCGATACCACGAAGTCGGTATGGGCTACAGGAACGTACTTCTTCAAATTCGCAGGTCCTCTCATGTATCCCTTTCCAAAAATGCCCCCCGATCCTATAGCGTGTATGGATTGAAGAACGTTGTACGACGCGTCTGTACTGTAAGCTTTCGGATTCAGATAGGCAAGTATTCTCTCTCTTTGGTAATCCTCTAAACCGAAGAAGTAGAAAAAGGGGGCTATGACGAGTATGAGAACCAGGGTGTAAATCACGTATCTTTTTTTGATCTTAGAAGAAAAACACATGGTAAGCCATATTATACCAAAGAGTAACGAGGTTCCAAGATCTGGTTCCAAAAGTATCAAAAAGAGAGGGATTCCAGCTACGATCAAACTATTTATGAACGTCAAAAATCCCGTTCCTTTTGTCAAGACTCTGGAAAGTGCTAGAACGACGGCTATCTTGGCAAGATCAGATGGTTGAAAGCTCCCAAACGGAAATTTGAACCATCTTTTCGCCCCACCCACCGTTGGCCCGAAGAAAAGAACCAGTATCAGCAGGCCAATGGAGAGGATGTAAAAAGGTACGATCCAGCTTTTTATGTATTCTTCTTTGATCAGAAGAATACTCATCATAGCAGAAAATCCGAGGATATCCCACAGAATCTGTCTCTTCAAAAGATAGACCATATTTCTGGGCTGGACAGCACTTTTCAAGATGAAAATGCCAAAGACCATCAATATGGCCACTACTGCTATGAAAAATATATCTATCTTCCTGTTCTCCCAAGGCAGAAGTATCACACTCCCTCTTTCAATACCTTCTCGATTCTCTCAAGAGCCCAATCTATTTCTTCTTTCGTTATGACGAGAGGAGGAGCGAACCTTATAACCTGTTCATGGGTTTCTTTAGCTAAAATCCCCAAAGTTGCAAGCTTTTCACAGAAAGGTCTCGCTGTCCCATACTCTTCTTTTACTTCAACTCCTATCAGCAGACCTTTCCCTCTTTCTCTTCGATGATCACATCTATCGAGGCTATACCAACTGCGGCAGCTAATGGATTTCCTCCAAACGTTGAACCGTGTTCATTTGGGCCTATCACGTTCATCACTTCGTCATTCGCAAGCGCAGCGGATACCGGATACACTCCTCCCCCAAGTGCTTTCCCCAGAACCAGAATATCGGGTCTTGCATCTTCCCACTCGAAGGCAAATAATTCTCACCCCTCCCTCTCCCTGTATCGGCTCAAGGAGAACAGCGATGGTATTCTCGTCTATAGCGTTTTCTATTGCTTTTTCATCACCGTATGGAACCACTTCGAAACCAGGTGTGAAGGGTCCGAAACCTTCTTTGTAAAGTTCCTCTGTTGAGAACGATATCACGGTTATGGTCCTTCCATGGAAATTCCCTTCCGCTACGATCACCTTTCCCTCGTATTTTGGTATACCCTTTTTCACATATCCCCATTTCCTCGCTATCTTAAGAGCCGTCTCAACAGCTTCAACACCTGTGTTCATTGGGAGTGCTTTATCGTATCCTGTGACATCATGAAGTTTTTTCAGAAACCTTCCCAGAACGTCGTTGTGAAACGCTCTACTGGTTAGGGTTATCCTTTGTGTTTGCTCCATCAAGGCTTTCAGGATCTTGGGATGTCTATGACCTTGATTCAAAGCGGAGTAGGACGAGAGCATGTCAAGGTACTTTTTACCTTCCACATCCCATACCCAAACACCTTCGCCTTTCTCGAGAACAACAGGGAGTGGTAAATAATTGTGAGCACCGTACTTCTCGTTCAACTCGATATGAGCTCTGGTGAGTTCCACATGAATCCCTCCTTATCACTTTTCTACAATGTTTATGATATCACTTCTGTGGATCAAACCACCATACGTATCCAGGACCACATCCAACTTGTAATTCCCTTCTTCCGTGAAGGCGATCCTCAGGTTTTTCATATCTTTGGAAAATATGGGAAAATTGTCGGATACAACGAGCGTCAGCCTTTTAACGAGGATGTATCTATCCTTGTTCGTATCGTTCACCAAGTAAACATGAAAAAATATCTTGTCACCTTTCATAGCGTATTTTGGAAAGTCTGTAACGATCCTTATACCTCTGACATCAGCATCTGGATTCTTTATGACGGATATAGAAGTTGCCTTCGAAACTATTCCTTCATCTGTATATACAGAGGCCTTTATCACGAATTTCCCTGTTTCAGGAGAAGGTATCTCTATCTCGCCCACCGAGATACTTTCTTCTGGCCCCACCTTTATCACTTTTGATAGATTTTCTGTCCTTTTTAAGATCACTTCTCCGTTCTTCTCCATTGTTATCTGAACCTTATTTATCTTGATATTTTTGAAAGACCCTGAAAAGTTCACGATGTTTATAACAGGCTTTATGCTCTCATCTAGAAAGTAGAACATGGAAAGATTTGAAAAAGCTATGTCCAGTTTCTCCACTACTTCTATTTTCTTCGATATCTTCACATTCTTTTCGTTCACATTCATCGAGACGGTCACGTTGTAATCCCCTGGTTTCAGATTCTTTAGTTCCATTTCCCGTCTTAGATCAAAGACCAGTTTTCCCTCGAACTTTTTCAGTGTGAACGGAACTTTATGAGGATAATCAAAAGTGTATACTTTATCTTCCCCTCTCATTATCTCAAAGTGATATTCGCTTATTGTAACTTTTTTCTCTCCTGGATCCCTGTTGTATATCCAAACTTTCACATCCAGAGGTTTAGACGATATGATTTCATCTTCCGCTTTTATGACGACCTGAAGTCCATCGACGACTCCTGGTATAGGGGGTCTCCTTGAGATGTATATCCTCACCACAACAAGCATCGAAAAGGCAATGGCCAGGTTCGCTAACAGAAAAAGGAGGCTTCGCCTCCTTGCGTTAAATCTGGCTCTTCGTTGTCTTTCTTTCTCTTCATCCCTTTTTCTCCACTCCTCAGGACTTCTCGTATAGTACTTCATGACACCATCGTCACCCTCAAAACCTCTTCTGTACTGGTTATACCCTCCAGAACCTTTTCCATACCGTCGATGAACATAGGTCTCATACCTTTTTCAACGGCTTTTCTGAAAAGCTCTTGTTCTGTAGCACCCTCTGCTATCATCCTTCTTATGTCATCGTCCACTATGAGTACCTCGGCTATAGCAACTCTTCCTTTGTACTTCATTCCCCTACATTCTGCGCAGCCCTCCTCAGATGGGAAGTAAACGATGGGATCCCTATCGGGGAAATGCTCTCTCACTATCTTAACGAATTTTTCTTCCAACCTTCCTTCAACTTTGCAGGAATTGCAGAGTTTCCTGACCAATCTTTGAGCGATTATCCCAAGGAGAGAAGTGCTCAGAAGATGAGGATCCACTCCCATTTCAACGAGTCTTGCTATGGCGGCAGCTGCCGTGTTGGTATGCAAAGTGCTCAGAACCAGGTGTCCCGTCAAAGAAGCTTCCACAGCGAGTTGTGCCGTCTCTTTATCCCTGATCTCCCCTACCATTATGATGTCTGGATCCTGCCTCAGGAAAGCCCTAAGGTACCTCGCAAAGGTGAGCCCTATCTCTGGGTTGACCTGGCATTGATTAACTCCTTCTATGGTGTATTCTACCGGATCTTCGGCCGTTATTATGTTGACATGATCTCCTTTGAGAGCGTTTATCATAGCGACAAGGGTCGTCGATTTTCCGCTTCCTGTTGGTCCTGTGACGAGTATAATGCCGTATGGTTTTTCTATCAAACTTTTAATTCTTTTGTAGTTGTATTCACTGTAACCAAGTTCCTCAAGTTGTTTGTTCGCCGCAGAAACTTGAAGTATTCTCAAGACGATTTTTTCCCCAAAAACGGTGGGCATTGTGGATACCCTGAAATCGTATTGTTCGCCGTTCCGAACGGTGTAGAATTTTCCATCCTGTGGGAGTCTCTTTTCAGAAATGTCCAGGTTCGACATTATCTTTATTCTCGTAAC
>MZGO01000036.1 GCA_002084985.1 Thermotoga sp. 4484_232
ACACTTTTAATAGTAGGGCATAGAGGATACTCCTTGTATCCTGAAAACACACTCCTTTCCTTCAGAAAAGCCATAGAAAGCGGCGCTGATGGTGTGAAACTCGACGTGAGATCAACGAAGGATGATGTTCTGGTGATCATACATGACGAAAGTATAGATGAACCATCCAATCTAATCCCGACTCACTTGAGATTGTGGAAGAAGTCATAGTTCAGATGAACCATCCAATCTAATCCCGACTCACTTGAGATTGTGGAAGAAGTCATAGTTCGGTACCACTCACCTTTGCCCTTTCTACGATTTGACATCTCCCCCGCAATTAATTATAATTGTTTTGGAAAAATTACAGTAACAATTTCAGAGGATAGAGAAGGTACGCGAAGGATTCTTTGTACTATTGTTTGTTTTTTTTCATGATGTCAGTTCTGTTTTCCTATAAAAAATCGATAACGGTGGTTGGAGATGCGCATTATCCTCCTTTTACCTTCCTGGATGATAAAGGGAATCCTCAGGGATACGTTGTGGATATATGGAAACTATGGTCCAAGAAGACTGACATCAAGGTGGTACATAAATTGATGAGATGGGAAGATGCCTTTGAGATGGTTAAATTGGGAAAAACAGATATGATCGATTCACTCCTCTACTCTGAAGAACAGGATAGATTTTTCGATTTCTCAAAGCCTTTTTCGAAGGTCAGAAGCCTGGAAGATCTTCGTGGATACTCGGTTGGTGTTCAGATAGGAGATTACGCGGTAACTTATCTGAAGAAGCATATGCCAGAGCTCTCTCTTCGGTTCTTCGACTCTTACTGAAAAGATAGTAAAGGCAGCTAAGAAAGGTATAATAAAGGTTTTTGTGGCCGATGACAGAGAAATCAGCTAAGAATCCCTTCCCCTTTAGGGGATCGGGAGTAGGTCAGAGCTTGAAGGAGGAGAAGACTCTATGTACGACGAAGCCAGAATAAAAGAGTTGCAGGAGATATACAGATCCATCGGGGGTGATATAAGGAAAAGGCTACAGGAGTTCAAAAAAATTTGGGAAGAGGGAGATGATAAGAGGATATTCATGGAGCTAGCTTTCTGTCTTCTGACACCCCAGTCGAAAGCTAGAATCTGCTGGAAGGCTATCGAAAGGCTCACAGCAAAGGATGTGCTCTTTCAGGGTTCTGAGAAGGAAATCCTTAAGGAACTGGGTGGTGTTAGATTTAAGAAGAGGAAAGCCGTATACATTGTGGAAGCACGGGAAAAATTTGCAGATAAGGGTGATATCAGGATAAAGGATCAATTAAGGCGACTTCTTAAAAATGATGTCTTTTTCACAAGGGAATGGCTTGTTGAGAATATAAAAGGATTGGGATACAAAGAAGCAAGTCACTTTCTGAGAAACATAGGTTTTGGAGAGGATATAACCATACTCGATAGACATGTTCTGAAAAATTTGAGATTGCTGGGAGTGATAGGAGAATTTCCAAAATCTTTATCCAAAAGGAAATATTTAACCATAGAAAATGATATGAGGAGATTTTCAAAACATGTTAAAATTCCTTTGGATCATCTGGATCTAATTTTGTGGTATAGAGAAACAGGAGAAATCTTTAAATAACAATGAAAAGAGGTGTTGAAATTGAAAGAATTGAAGAAAATATTGGAGGAGAAAAAGATATTTCCTTCGTTTCATAGACTCAAGATTCTGGAATACTTGATCAAGAACAGAACTCACCCGACAGTTGAAGAGATACATAGACACCTTTCAAGAGAAATCACAACTCTCTCTAAAACGACCGTATATAACACGCTGAAGCTTTTCATGGATAAAGGTATAGTAACAGAACTCACAGTTGAAGGAACAGAAAGTAGGTACGACATAAATACGAAACCTCATGCTCATTTTAAGTGTTTGAAATGTGGCAAGGTATATGACCTGGACATGGACCTTTCTATCTTCAACCTGAAGGAAATTGAAGGGCATAGAATCATGGAATGCCATGTTTACTTCAGAGGAATTTGCAGGGAATGCTTGGAAGAGGGGAAATAATATATTTTTTACCCCATAAAAGATTTGAAATAATTACATACATGTAATAATTACTTGATATAAAGTCGTTAGAATCTATAGATGATTCACAAAGAACTCTCAGGAGGTGTTTTGTTATGGAGGAGAAAAAATTTCCACTCATAGGAGACAAATTTCCTGAACTGGAAGTTCAAACGACTCATGGTAAGATGAAACTACCTGATGATTTTTCTGGGAAATGGTTCGTGTTCTTCAGCCATCCAGCAGATTTCACACCAGTATGCACGACGGAATTCGTGGCCTTCCAGAAAAGGTACGATGAATTCAAAAAGTTGAACACAGAGCTCATAGGTCTCAGCATCGATCAGGTATTTTCCCATATGAAGTGGGTGGAGTGGATAAAAGAAAAGTTAGGAGTGGAGATAAAATTTCCTATAATAGCGGATGACACGGGAAAGGTCGCAGGTATGCTGGGATTGATACATCCTGGAAAGGGAACGAACACAGTAAGAGCCGTTTTCATAGTTGATCCCAAAAGTATCATCAGAGCGATTCTCTACTATCCCCAGGAGCTTGGAAGAAACATGGATGAGATTTTGAGAATGATAAAGGGTTTCCAGCTTTCCGATAAAGAAGGTGTTGCCATACCTGCAAACTGGCCGAATAACGAACTGATAGGTGATAAGGTTATAATACCACCAGCTTCAGATGTGGATACGGCTAAAAAGAGACTCGAAGAATATGAATGTTACGATTGGTGGTTCTGTTTTAAGAAAAGCTAATAATTGGAGGATCCACCATGGTGGAGTTCATGCGGGGGCTTCCCCCCGCTTTACAAGCGTTAGTAGCTACGATATTCACCTGGTTCATGACGGCTTTAGGAGCTGGAATGGTTTTCTTCACAAAGGAAGTCAATAGAAAGTTGTTGGATACCATGCTTGGTTTTTCAGGGGGGGTCATGATAGCGGCGAGTTACTGGTCGTTGCTTGCTCCAGCCATAGAAATATCTGAAAGTATGAATGTACCATCATGGCTTCCTCCTGCTACGGGTTTTCTCCTTGGTGGGGTGTTTCTTTGGGGAATAGATAGGATCCTTCCACACCTGCATCTTGGATTTCCTATGGAGGAAGCAGAAGGTATAAAAACAAACCTCAAGAGAACTACTCTCCTCGTTCTTGCTATAACGATTCATAACATCCCTGAAGGATTGGCAATTGGTGTTGCGTTTGGAGCTCTCGCATCGAACATGGAATTCACAACGCTGGTTGGAGCCATATCTCTGGCAGTGGGTATAGGTATTCAGAATTTTCCAGAAGGTTTGGCTGTTTCCATGCCGCTAAGAAGGGAAGGGCTTTCCGTGTTCAAAAGTTTTTGGTATGGACAACTCTCGGGTGTTGTCGAGCCCATCGCGAGTATTCTGGGAGCATTGACTGTTACAGCATCCCACGCGATTTTGCCTTACGCTCTGAGTTTTGCAGCTGGAGCGATGATATACGTTACAGTTGAGGAGTTGATACCGGAATCTCAAAGGAGTGGAAACACCGATCTTGCAACACTCGGTCTCATGCTTGGTTTCACCACTATGATGATTCTGGATGTCACTTTCAGTTAAGGAGTGGTGAGATGATTGATGAGAGGACATGCTTCATGGATATCCGTATTTTTGATGAGAGGATAGTGGGAAAAGTCGATACCTTTGAGACATTACGCCAATTGAAGGAAAGGTATCCGGATTATGGGTTCTCGGTGATGGTCCTTGAAGAGTTCGTCCCAGAAGATATGAAATATGGCATCGTTGTATCTCCCACTTTGGATGTGAGGAAAGATCCTCGGTTTAGAAGCGAAAGAGTGCATCAACTCATTTTTGGAGAGGAAGTTAAGATCCTCTCTGTGGGGAAGGATTATTCGCTGGTGAAAGATCTAAGGACAGGGTACATAGGAAATGTGAAAAACGAAGGACTCTTTTTCATGTCAGAGAACGAGTATGTTGACTATGGAAAATTGAGGATGGAGAAACTGAGGGGACTTTTTGGAAGGATCCGTGGCTCTTCGAAGATGGTGATACCCTTCTGCTCGCATTTGAGACGTGATGAAAGAGGCTATGTGCTTCCAAATGGGGATCACTTCGAAATAGAAATCCTTGGAAACTTGGAAAATGATGACATAGTCAAGCTATCTTTAGAATTCACAGGTGTTCCTTACCTTTGGGGAGGAACCAGCAACTTCGGGTTCGACTGCTCTGGATTTGTGAACAGACTCTACGACTTTCAGGGTAAGGGTCTTCCAAGGGATACAGATCAATTGGAAAATTTCACCAAAGAGGTATCCCTGGATAAGGTAGAACCAGGTGATTTCATGTTCTTTCCAGGACACGTTGGAATGTATATAGGTGAGGGGAAAATGATTCACTCATCAGGGAAGTATGGAAGGATCGTCATCTCATCTATACTAGAACCAAGAGATGATTACGAGAGATTTTTGAGAAAATCCCTGAGGAAGGTGGGAAGAGTGCTTTGAAAATCGGTGTGGTATCTCCCGCATCCCTTCCAGAGGATAGAGAAGCGTTTGAAAGAGGCATAAGTTTCTTAAGAAGGAAGGGCTTTTCGGTTATAATCGGTAGAAGTTGTTTTGAGGAGTTAAGCGACGAAGAGAGAGCAAAAGAGCTTGTTAAGATGATGAACGAGTGTGATCTGATACTGTGTTCACGAGGTGGGAATGGATCATACAGACTCTTGGATCACCTTCCTTCACCCTCTCCAACTCCGATATGCGGATACAGCGATATCACAGCGCTGCTTCTTTGGAAGGTTTCCAATGGACAGATTGCGTATCATGGTCCCATGGTGTGTGACATTGGGTACGATGAAAGGTCAGGAGAAGAGATGCTCAAAGTGGTAACTGGGCAGGTTTATGAGTACAGAAAACTCATTAATCACCTGACGATATATCCAGGGAAGGCATCTGGAAGGCTTGTTGGAGGGAATCTTTCGTTGTTTGTGACCGTGATGGATCTTTTGAAAATAGAGGGAGATGTGATCTTGTACCTCGAGGATGTCAACGAATCTCTAGATTCCATTGATAGGATGCTTTGGAAGATATTCCATAGCTACCTTTCTGAAAACATAAAAGGGCTCATCGTAGGTGGGTTCACCAGAATAAGAAAGGGAGATATTAAGAAGAATATCATCGATATATTGAGAAACTACGTGTCGTACCTCAAAATACCTGCTTTCCTTGGGTTTCCATCATTCCATGGTAAATTTTTCAAGTACACGTTGCCTTTCGGTGCAATTGTCGAAATGGATGCGAGTCAAGGAAAAGTTAACATTGTTTTTTGATCAAGAGACAATATAATGAAATCCTGATAAAAAGTGTCGAAGTCTCTCCCATATGTTCTTTCCTGCGACTCCCTAGTCGGGAGAACATCGAGATTCTATCGAAGGAGTGGGAATACCGATCTTGTAATGCTTGATCTCACATTTGGTTTCACCGCTATGGTGATCTTGGACGTCACCTTCAACTTCGACTGTTGCCTTTGGGAAAGAGGGATTGCCGGAGATAGAATTAGGTGATTGCATAACAGACACAAAGATTAGATGTTTTCAGGAAAGTATTGTCAAATTCGATGAGGGGATTACGTTAAAGAAGAGTACACAGATAATCCTTTAGAATTGTACATTAATTCTCCGAAAAAGATCATGGCTGTTTTCTCAACCGAGTGAAAAAACATATAATAGGTTAGTGGAAGATATCCTCAATTCAAGGAGGTGAATCATGCGCCTTTTTGAAAGGCGCAAAAGAGTATGAATACTGAAGAAATCAGAGGTATACTGGAGGAACTGGTTGATGCGGTGGAAGGTGTTGTACAGCTTAGGTATCACTCAAGAAAGACAAGACAGATCTCCTTTCAGAATGGAAGAATAAGGAACGTTGAATCTGGAAGGATAGCAGGTGTGGGAGTTCGCGTGTGGGTCAATGGAATCTGGGGTTTCTCTTCGACAACGGACATTTCAAAAGATTCCATATATAAGACTATAAAAGAAGCTTTCAATTCCGCGAAAATGGGAGAAGGTTTGAAAGAGAAAGTTGTCGATAGGTTAACAACAAGACCGAAAAGGGGGGTGCTGAAGGTAGAAGAAACAAGACCTCTTGAAGAGATCTCCCTGGATGAGAAGATCGAACTGGTTCGGAAATTGGATGAAAGCCCTAGGAAGCTCAGCAGCAAGGTCGCATCCACCCTTGCAAGGTATACGGAGATGATCGATGAAAAGGTCATCGTAACCTCATATGGAACGAGTGTCATTTATAAAGATTCAAAGGTTGACGCCGTCGTATACGTAGTTGCATCCTCCAATGGAGAGATGGAAACAGGATTCTTCTCAGTCGGTGCAACTGGTGGATGGGGAGAGCTTTTCAGACGTTTCAAGCCTGAAGATATGGTGGAAGAAGCTGTGAAAATAGCTGTCAACAAACTCGGTGCCAAATATCCTGAGGGAGGTGTTCATACCGTTGTTCTCCACCCATCGCTCGTAGGGGTTCTCGCTCATGAAGCCATCGGTCACACCGTTGAAGCTGATTTCGTCCTTTCAGGATCCATAGTGAAAGGAAAGATCGGTGAGAAGGTTGCGAGTGAATTGATAACTCTAGTGGATAGCCCAAATCCTCAAATAGAGAAGGGAGCATCAGGTATCTTGCTTGTGGACGATGAAGGCGTCGATCCAATGGAAGTCAAGGTGATAGAAAACGGCGTTTTGAAATCATACCTTCACGATTCAGAATCTTCTACCATATTCGGCGTGGAGAATACGGGTAACGCAAGAGCTTTCTTGTATTCTGATGAACCTATAATAAGGATGAGAAATACTTACATTCTCCCTGGAGAGACGGATCCGGAAGAG
>MZGO01000037.1 GCA_002084985.1 Thermotoga sp. 4484_232
GGAGGAGTTATCGACATGGTTATCCTGAAGGACACATCGTCCTTTTCAAGTTTCCTGAACATCATAATCAACGGAATATAGGTCTCCATCATTGCTTCGAAGAGCCACCGCTCTTCTAGAAATTCATCGTACTCTGGATGTTTTATATATGGAAGATGAGCGTGAAGAAAGAGTATCATGTATCCTTTCATAGTATCCCTCCACTTCTAATGCTTTCCCAAAGGAACGCTCCCCCTCCTGAATACTCAACACCTTTTCCCGGGGATGAAACCCTTACTCTCTCGACAGGTTTGATGACAACTCCTTTGGACGGGAACACACTTCTTCTTCTTTTCCTCAAGTCGTACCATCTCTCTCTATTTGAAGGTGATGGTGAATTGGAAGGTGTCCTTGCGACATTCGATCTCATTAAAGGGACGAACTCTCCATAAGGAGTTTTATAACCAAGCTCTGCCAGATAATCGGCGTTGGGCATGGGAACGTTGATATAGTAATTACTCGTATATCTTACATCGATGTGAGCTTCAAAGGTTCTATGAGCGTTCCTTCCATCGAATATGATATAAGTGACGTCGTGAACTCTAAGAACTACAGAACTACCTGGTTCCAGATTTTCCACAATTTTTCTGGTTTCAGGTGACATATCCCAGTAGATGAAGAGCCAATTTGGGTTTACAGGCAAAAGAACCAGTTTATCTTTATCGTAAGTTTTTGGTAATTCTTTGACCTCCTCAACTCTTTTTTCTTCAACTTTGACACCAGGGCTTGTGGCTGATGATCTAGTCTCAATGGTTTCTTTTTTAAGAAAATCTTTGATAGCACGTATGACCTCTCTTTTTTTCATAGATTTTCTCAATCGTACTCCCAATTGCTTTGCAAATTTCTTCAGATCCTGTATTCTTGGGTTGGTATCGAGCCATGCCAGTATTTCCTCTTTTCTCTTCATGCCTTTTCCCCTCCTTTACATTTCGTTGAAAGAATTATAACACAAGTTGTTTTTGGTTGTAAATCCATAAATATCAAAGATTTTTATAAATATTTCCTAATAATTACAAATAATTATATGGAATCATGTGTAATTTCAATTAATAACTACGAAGATTCAAGATGAGGAGAGATGTTATAATCACTACAGAGGTGTTTAGATATGCGTTTTACAGCAGATAGGATGCTGGGAAAGCTTGCAAAAAAATTAAGGCTTCTGGGTATAGATACAGAATATTTTAAAAACATAGATGAAGAGGCAATACTTAAATTTTGCAAAGAAGAAGGGAGGATACTTCTTACAAGAGACAAGGAGCTGTATGAAAAAGCTCTTAAAAAAAGCATTGATGCTTTTCTTCTGAAATCCGATGATTGGAGGTCCCAATTGAAAGCAGTTCATGATAAATTCAGGATACACGATAAACCTTACACAAGGTGTTCTATATGTAATGCTCCATTATCTAGAGTAGAGAAGGAAACTGTGAAAGGTAAAGTACCTGAATATGTTTATCTAACCCAAGATGAGTTCTACGAATGTCCAAAATGTCACAGAATATATTGGAGGGGAACCCATGTTGAGCACATGGAGGAAGAATTGAGAAAGGTGTTGAAAAGATGAAGGATGCTATGGATCTTTTCTTAAAAGTTCAGGAGTTTCTAGAAAAAGGTTACAAAAGTAAGGCCATGAACGAACTTGCGAGCTTTTTAGCAGAGAACCTCAAAACAGATAAAGTTTTGATATTCCTTTACGAACCGATGAGAGAACTCTTCAGACTCGTGGGAGCGTCATCAAACGAATATGAAAGTTACATAGGAAAGCATAAAATACCCTCCCAAAAGCTCAAAAATGGCGAAGATGAGATAAAGTTGAAAGACTTGGGCATAGATTCTGAGGAGAAGGGAAGGATTCTACCTCTGAAATTCGGGGAGGAAGATCTTGGTTTCATCCTTGCCGTCGGTCCTAGCATACAAAGCACCACGGACATTCTGGAAAAAGTCGGAGGAGCTTTAGGATTTTTGGCAAAATATCGGTATCTAGAAGAATCCGTTCATAAGTATCAACTGATGTCTCGCTTCACGACTCTCTTTGAACGTACCAGAGATCTGGAGGAGTTGTATACGAAAGTTTTAAAGGTTGCCGTCGATGTTTTGGAAGCAGAGAGTGGAATGATATGGGAAAGGGAAGATGAAGAGTACGTTTTGAAGTCTTACAGGAATCTGGAGGAAGATGCTATTTTGAGAAAGAGAGTAGAAGCCACCCACCCTTTTTTCTCAAAATTCAAAGAGGGAACATCCCTAATACTCAATCCCGACACTTCTCTGGAATTGAATGATCTTGTAGATTTGAAACTAAAATCCGTTCTGATGTCCTCATATCGTGTCAACAATGAGATAAAAGGCTTATTCGTTTTTATAAACAAGAAAGAACGGAAGGGATACAGACCTTTCAAGAAGTTCGATGATTTCGATGTTTCACTCCTTGCGGAGATAACCAGAAGGTTTTCCCTGGCACTTTCGAGACTCGAATACTACGAAAGGCTAAAAGAAGAAATCAAAAAGTTGGAAGAACTGAGAAAGCGCTACGAGAAACTTATAGAAGTACAGAGAGATCAACTAATGAAGATGGAAACCGTGTACAACGTGAGTCAGGCGATGAGATCCAGTTACAGTTTAACTAACGTTTACAAAATTCTTCTCCTTGGACTTATAGCGAACAGAGGTTTCAACTTCGATAGAGCTCTCCTTCTTCTCCGCGATACCAAAAGACAGGTTTTGATTGGAAAATTGTGGGTGGGACCCAATAGTGGTCTTACCCCAAGGATAGAAGGTAAAATTTTTCATTACAAAGGACATCCCATATTGGAAAGGGCTGTCCTCAGAAAAAGAATCGTTTACGTCAATTCTAAAATAATAGAAAGCTTCGGAGAGAATTTAAGAGACATCCTCGACGTTCTTGAAACAGAAGAGTTCATAGTCATGCCACTGGTGGGAAGATGGGACACATTGGGTGTTGTTATAGTGGATAACCGCTTCACAAAAAGGAGTATATCAGATTCTGATCTTGAAATTTTGAAACTTCTGTCAGAAAGTGCTGGACTCGCCATAGAGAACATCATGAATTATGAAGAACTCAGAGAAAAGACGATTTCTCTCGAGAGACAAAAAGATCTCATAGATTACCTCAGAAGATTCAGTGAGAGCATCCTTCAAAATCTGGATGCTGTAGTGATAGTTCTTGACAGAGACGGAAAGATACTCGAGTGGAACAAAAAAGCAGAACTCATATTCGGTTATCCCAGAGAAAGGATGATAGGGTCGAGACTCGAGAACCTTGGAGTGGAATTTGAAAACATCCTAGCTGTGGCTCTGAAGGTTTTTGAGACGAAGGAAACGATAAGTATGGCCAACTATATGTTTACAATGGAAAGGGAAGAGAAATACTTCGATATAAGATTTTCCCCTCTCTGGAACCCATCCGGAACGCATATAGACGGCGTGATAATAACTTTTGAAGATGTAACGGACAGGTACAAGATGGAGCAAGAGAGGAAAAGACAGGAAAAGCTCTCCGCTCTGGGTGAAATGGCCGCAAGAGTTGCTCATGAGATTAGAAATCCTATATCTGTGATAGGTGGTTTCATAAAGAGGATGAAAAAACACATAGATGAACCTGAAACCCTGGTGAGGTACATAGAAATAGTTCTGAATGAGCTGGAACGGTTAGAGAGAATCGTTAGTGAAATCCTCGAATTCAGTAGAGAAGCGAAAAAGTTGGAATACACGGAGTTCAACATAAACGATCTGGTCAGGGAGGTCTACACCCTTTTCGAAGATCCTATAAATAAGAAGAATATAAAATTCCAGTTCGATACGAGAAGAGAAAACATAACAGTTTTTGCTGATAGGATAAGGATAAAGCAGGTTCTCATAAATCTTATACAGAACGCTATAGACGCCACATCCGAAAATGGTAATATAAGAATTAAAACGGAAGATATGTTTGAAAGGGTTCGTGTATCCGTTTGGAACAGCGGGTCGTCAATTCCAAAGCATATACAGGATAAGATCTTTCAACCCTTCTTCACAACTAAGATTCAAGGAACAGGACTGGGACTGTCAATATGCAAAAAGATCGTGGAAGACGAACACAATGGCTCCATATGGGTGGAAAGTGATGAAGAAGGAACCAGCTTTATCTTTGAAATTCCAAAAAAAGGAGAGTGAGAAGATGGGAAAAAGAATTTTAATAGTCGAGGATGAACCCAACATGAGATTGCTGATAAGGGAAGAACTGGAAGAAGAAGGGTACGATGTGGAAGAAGCATCGAATGGTGAAGAAGCGCTGGAGAAGTTTAAAGAAACCGAATACGACCTCGTAACTATAGATATAGAAATGCCTGGCATGAATGGATTAGAACTCGCAGGAAGGATCAGAGAGATGAAAAAGGATGCGAAGATAATCCTCTTGACAGCATACTCTCATTATAAAGGAGATCTATCATCCTGGGCAGCTGATGCCTATATCATAAAATCCATGGATTTCCAGGAATTGAAGGATACGGTGAACAAATTATTATCGGAGTGAACGGGAGGTGGCGAATTTGGATTACAAGGAAACGTTGAATCTTCCAAGAACAAAATTCCCGATGAAAGCAAATCTAACAAAGAAAGAGAAGGAAATCTTGAAAACGTGGGAGGAAATGGATATTTACAATTACGTTTTAAAAACCAGAGAGGATCATCCTCTCTTTATTCTACATGATGGGCCACCATACGCGAACGGTCATATACACCTTGGAACAGCCATGAACAAGATATTGAAGGATATCGTGATGAAGTACAAAACAATGAGGGGGTATAAGGTACCTTACATACCAGGTTGGGACACACACGGACTTCCCATAGAACACAGAGTTTCCCAAGAATTGGGAGAGAAAGTCAAAGACATGACACCTTCTCAGATAAGAGACGAGTGTGAAAAATTTGCGAGGAGGTTCGTTGAGATACAGAAGGAAGAATTCAAAAGACTTGGGGTTAGAGGAGATTGGAAAGATCCATATTTAACCTTGAGCCCAGATTATGAGACAAAGATCTTGAAGATATTTAATTCCTTAGTGAAAAGTGGAAACGTCTACAGAGCCAGAAAACCCATTTATTGGTGCCCACACTGTAGAACAGCTTTAGCGGAAGCCGAGATAGAATACTACGATCATACCTCGCCTTCTATATACGTCAAGTTTCACATGAAGGATGAGGAAAACTCCTACATCTTGATATGGACGACTACTCCATGGACACTACCTGCAAATGTAGGAATAGCGGTTCATCCAGAATATGACTATGTTCAGGTTTCCGTGAATGGAGAAAAATGGATCCTAGCGAAAGACCTTTTGGAGAATTCCATGAAAGAACTTGGGATAAAAGATTACAAAGTACTCAAAATCTTCTCTGGAAAAGAGCTCGAGGGTAAAAAAGCCATCCATCCGCTTTACGATAGGGAATCTCTTGTGATACTGGCAGATTACGTTGCCATGGATGCGGGAACAGGTTGTGTTCACATAGCCCCAGGCCATGGTGAAGAGGACTACATCTATGGACACCTGAAATACAACCTTCCCGTTTTATCACCTGTTGACGATGAGGGTATCTTCACGGAAGAAGCAGGAAAATACGCAGGTATGTTCATAGAGGATGCCAACGAAGAGATAATAAAGGATCTGGAGGAGAAAGGAGCACTTTTGAAATACTCTAAGGTTACGCATTCTTACCCGCATTGCTGGAGATGTAAAAAGCCTGTTATGTTCAGAGCGGTGAAACAGTGGTTCATCTCGATGGATAAAAATGACCTGAGAAACAAGGTTTTGAAAGAGATAGAAAACGTTAAATGGATTCCTGCATGGGGTAAGAACAGGATAAAGTCCATGGTGGAAGAAAGGCCAGATTGGTGTATCTCAAGACAGAGAGTTTGGGGAACCCCAATACCGGCCTTTGTCTGTGAAAATTGCGGGGAAGAGATTTTGGATCCAAAAATCGTCGAGAGATTCATCGAAATAGTTGAAAAAGAAGGAACGAACGCCTGGTTCAAAATGTCTGAGAAAGAACTGTTACTAGAAGGTTACAGATGCCCAAAATGTGGTTCCACAAATCTTAAAAAAATGATTGATACCTTGGATGTTTGGATAGATTCAGGCTCATCTTTCGAATACGTACTGAGCAAGAAGGATCACAGATTCCCAGCGGATATGTATCTTGAAGGGAGTGATCAGCATAGAGGATGGTTCCAATCCTCCATATTCCTATCGGTGGCTTACAGAGGAAAAGCTCCTTACAGAGAGGTTCTAACCCATGGGTTCATAAAAGATGAGTTGGGAAGGAAAATGAGTAAATCTCTGGGAAACGTCATAGATCCCATGGAAGTTGTTGAAAAATTCGGTGCCGATGTTTTAAGGCTGTGGTTATCGAGTAGCGATTACTTCGACGATATAAGGATCTCGATGAGGATAGTAGAGCAACAGGCAGAGGTCTACAGAAAAATAAGAAACACGATAAGATTCATTCTGGGAAATCTTCATGATTTTGATCCTGTGGAAAACAGGGTTGACTTCGAAGATCTTCTACCAATAGACAAGTGGGCACTCTCCAGACTTCAAAGGATCATCAAGGAAGTGACAGAAGCCTATGACAGATACGAGTTTTCAAGGGTCTACAACATGATGAATAGATATTGCTCTGTGGAACTGAGCTCTATTTATCTCGATATCATAAAAGACAGGTTGTACGTTGAAGCTAAAGACTCTATATACAGAAGATCTGCTCAGACTGTACTTCACGAAATTTTAATTTCCCTGACAAAGATGTTAGCTCCGATTCTAACGTTCACCATGGAGGAGGTTTATCAGTATTTCCATGAGAAGGATAGAAAATACAAGACAATACAAGCTGAGACATGGCCTGAATACAGGGAAGATCTTGTTGACGAAGAAACTCTAAACCTGTTTGATGCCCTTCTAAGAGTCAGAGAGGATGTTTTGAAAGCTTTAGAGGAAGAGAGACAAAGAGGTCTTATAGGTCACTCCCTAGATGCCAAAGTTTCCATAAAACCTAAAAATGAAGGGATTAAAAAAGTTCTGGAAAGCTCATCTTCTTTCCTAGAGGAATTCTTCATCGTTTCTCAAGTTGAGATATCGAATGATATAGAGGGCATCGAAGGTGAAGAAGTCGTGGTGAATGTTGAAAGAGCCAAAGGCAAGAAGTGTCAAAGGTGTTGGAAGTACCATCCAGACGTTGGGAAGGATCCGGAATATCCTGATGTGTGTCCTAGATGCTCCGCTGTTCTGAGGGGTGAGAGAAAATGAGCGAAGTTGCAACGCTTAGTTTGTCTAATCTAATAGCAACTGCTTACAGTATGAGAGCAACGGACGTTCACATATCTGTGGGATGCCGACCTGTGTTCAGAATAGATGGAAAACTCGTTCCTCAGAAAAATTATCCTGTGATGACAAAAGATATGATAATGGATCTGCTAAGAAATCTGTTCACCCAGTTGAGAATAGACCCTTCTAAGAAGAAAGAATGGGATTTTTCCTTCACGGTTGGTGATGCTATAAGAGTGAGAGGAAATTTCTTCTACGAAAGAAGGAATCCTGCTGTCGCTTTCAGGCTTATTCCAAAGAAGATAAGAACATTCGAAGAATTAGGACTTCCCGAAATACTCAAGGATTTTGCTAGTTCCAAATACGGCTTGATACTCGTTGCAGGACCAACGGGAAGTGGAAAATCCACAACTCTCGCTGCGATGATAGATTATATCAACGAGAACAATCCGTGTCATATCATCACAATAGAAGATCCTATAGAATATGTCTTCACGAACAAACAATCGATAATTCATCAGAGAGAACTCGGTCAAGATACCGAATCTTTCCTTGACGGGTTGAAATACGCTCTGAGACAGGACCCAGACGTTATACTCGTTGGAGAGATGAGGGATCTGGATACCATGGCTTTGGCTTTGACAGCTGCCGAGACGGGTCATCTGGTCTTATCCACGGTCCATACGAATTCAGCAGCGTCAGCACCCGAGAGGATAATAGATGTCTTTCCTGCCCACCAGCAAAAGCAGATAGCGATACAGCTTGCAAACACACTCATTGCTGTCATCTATCAAAGGCTTCTTCCGAAAGCTACTGGGATGGGATTCACCCCCATTCTTGAGATAATGGTGGGAACACCGGCTGTTAAGAACCTTATAAGGGAGAACAAGCTCCATCAGCTTGAATCCGTGATACAGGCGAGTGCGAAACACGGAATGATATTGTTCGATGATGCCCTGATAAGCGCTTACATGAAAGGTTTAATAACCAAAGAAACCGCTCTTGAATTTGCAAGAAACCCTGAAGAAGTAAAAAGGAGGATTGGTTTTTGATGAGACTTCAGGATCTTTCAAGATACATGGACGGCATTAGAGAGAGAATGAAGGAATTGGAAAACAGCTTTGCGGAGAAACTCTCTGCCGATGAGATAAAAAGGTTGTCTAAGGAATATACAAGATGCCAAGAGATTCTGGAAACATACAACAGGCTCCTTGATCTGGAAGAGGAGATAGAGCTCTGGAAAGAAGAAAATATGGATGAAGCCATGAAGCTGGAGAAGGAAAAAGAAAAGTTGTTCCAGCGGTTCCTCCTGCTTCTGCTTCCTGAGGAAAAACGAGGTAGTGTGATAATGGAGATAAGAGCGGGAGCTGGAGGAGAAGAAGCGGCGCTCTTTGCCAGTGACCTGTTCAGAATGTACTATAAGTATGCTGAAAAAAAGGGATGGGAAGTTGAGATCGCAAGTTTCAACGAAACGGATCTTGGAGGATTCAAAGAAATAGTGTTTTTCGTCAAGGGGAAAGATGCGTTCAGAAGATTGAAGTATGAAAGCGGTGTTCACAGGGTTCAGAGAATACCTGTGACAGAATCTGGAGGTAGAATTCACACATCAACAGCAACGGTTGCAGTACTTCCGGAAGTGGAAGAAGTGGAGATCGAAATAAAGCCGGATGACCTAAAAATAGAGACCTTTAGAGCATCTGGAAAGGGGGGGCAATACGTTAACAAAACCGAATCTGCTGTGAGAATAACCCACATCCCAACGGGTATAACAGTTTCATGTCAGAATGAAAGATCCCAACACCAAAACAAGCAAACAGCTTTGAGGATCCTAAGGGCGAGACTTTATCAATTGTACAAGAAGAAAGCTCAGGAAGAGATATCAGCTGAAAGAAAAAAGCAGATAGGCACAGGTGACAGGAGTGAGAAAATAAGAACCTACAATTTCCCCCAAAACAGAGTAACAGATCACAGGATAAATTACACATCCTACAGACTGGATGAGATTTTGAACGGAGATCTCGACGAAATTATAAATAAGCTTCTTGAAAGAGA
>MZGO01000038.1 GCA_002084985.1 Thermotoga sp. 4484_232
CTGAAATCTTCATCTTTGGATCTCAACTCATCGAGGGCTTTATCGAAATCGCTTTTAACAGTATCTACCCTCTTTGAGAATTCTTCCCTCACATTCCCCAGCTCGTTGTCTACACTGGATGCCAGATTCGTGACGCTGGAAGACAGGGTGACGATGGTATCTTTCAAAACAGAGATGTTTTCTTCAAAAAACTTGACCTTTCCAGAGAACGCTCTTTCCACGTTTGAAATTTTGCTTTTCACAGTGGGTAGATCCCTTTTAACCCCCTCAAGCTCGTTCCTTAAGACACTGATGGACGATCTCACTGAGGAAATCTCCCTTTTGAGCCCCTTGATCTCACTTTCCAGATCCTTCTCAAATTTTTCAACATTCTCCAATTTCTGCTGAAGTTTCGGCAGATCCTCCAAGGATTTCACAACTTCTTCTATCCTCTTCTCGATCTTCGAAACCCTGGTGTCGAGAGCAACAAAAGTGTTCTTTATGACACCCACCTCTTCGGGGATCCCCTTCATTTTCGATAATTCATCTAGAGAGAACACGTTTATCAGGTTATAGAGGTATTGAGCAAGATCAAAACGAGTTATGAGCAGAGCTCCCCTGAAGTAGCCCTTGGAATCCAGCTCCATGATCCCTTTATCAACAACGTAATTAACGGCTTCGTAGACATCCAGACCGGGAGACACGTCTTTTATCTCTGCGCATAGGATGAAAACCGGTATAAGAACCATCATGGAAAACAACAATCTTTTCAAAGCGATCACCTCCTGAATTCGTTCATTTTTTAATTGAGATGAAAACCTTGGGCGATACACCATCCACAAGGATCTTGTAAACACTCCTCTCCCCGTTCCTGAACACGAGTTCGTGAATGCCTGTTTCTACCATCACTTCCGCTTCATCCCTTCCTAAGTATTTTCCATCTAAGAACACGTCGGCACCATCGAATCTCAGTTTCAAAAGGACTTTCTTCGAAAGCATCTCTTTGATAACCTGGACTTTTGAAGATTCTATCATCACGGACATCTCTTTGAAACCCTCGAGTTTCAACTTTCTTACACCCGCGTCAACCATATGGAGCAGTATCGGGGTGGTCCCAACGATCTCTCCATCTATGGACACTCGCACACCCGATGGTATCGTCAATACATAGATGAAACCCTTCCCAGCTATCTTAGGGAAGAGTTCTACAAAACTTCCTGGAAGGAGTTTCAAGGTGGTTTCATACCTCTTTCCCTCATGGGTCACACTCACTCTGTACTCTCCCGGCTTGAGGTGCAGAATTTTTGGGGGAATGTAGATCTTTTCATATATTGTGAAAGTGGTTTTGAGAGGGTCCCCTCCAAGGATCAGGGTGGCGGTTTCATTCTTTTTCAGCACCATATCCCTGTCTAAAAATACGAAATCCGCCCATTTTCCATTTTTCCACACAATCTCTATCATATAGAAACCTTCGTACTCTATCACTTTCCCCATACCTGGTTTTAAAACCACCTTTGTGCTCGTTCCTTCGAATCCTTCCTTTTCGACCGTCACCGTGTAGGTTCCTGGCCGAAGGGTGAGGACCGTCGATGGTGGTATTTCCATCCCATTCAGTTTCACAGACACAATGGTCGGCTCTCCTGTGACTTTCAGATAAGAGATCGGTTCAAGCTCGAAAGAGAACTTCTTTATATCCTTCTCCTTGAGGAAAAATTCCTTCTCCACAGTCTTATACCCCGTTTTCTCCAACACAAGTTTGTGGTATCCTTCTTTGAGTTCCAGAGTTATGGGTGTCAAGCCCTTTTCTTCTCCATCAACTATGAGAGTTGCCTTGGGACTGGATTCGACTGTGACGGTTCCATAAGGATACAAACAGAGCGTTAAGGATTTCACAGAGAACGGTTTCAAGCTCACGATCACTTTTCTCTCCCCAAAATTCTCCTTTTTAAGCAACATGGTGTGCGTACCAGCTGGGAGGTATACCTCAAGAGGGGTTTCCCCAATGATTTCTCCGTTCACCATGACCTTGGCACCGGTTGGATCGCTGGTTACTTTCAAAAGGGATAAGGGAGTTAGAGTGAAAAACAGATCAGTGGCGTTTTTCAAGGTGGTTTCGACCTTCTCGTACCCCGGTTTCACTATTTCTATGGTATCTCCTGCAGCCGCTTCAACTTCCAATCCACTGCTGTTTTTCGTTACCCCTATTAAACTGCCGTTGATATAAACCATGGCACCGGCCGGTATGGTCCTTATCAAAATGGATCCCAGAACACTTATATTCAAAAGAATGAACAACAGAAAAACGTATTTCATATCTTTTCCTCCTCAGATTCGACTTTTCCAGATAGAACGATCGTTATCTCCCCCAAAGCTCCTTTCTGAAAATGTTTTATAGCTTCTTCAACCGTCCCTCTGAAAAATTCCTGGAATTTCTTCGTCATCTCTCTCGCTATGAACACCTCCCTGTTACCCATTATATCCATTATATCTTTCAATGTGTCCAACAACCTTTCTGGAGATTCGAAAAAAACCATAACCCTTTTCTCGTCTCTCAGTGTCCTCAAAAGTCTTCTTCTTCTCTTTCCTCTGGGCAGGAAACCTTCGAATATGAATTTGGAACCGGGGAAACCGCTAACAGCCACAGCGGATATTAAAGCACTGGGGCCCGGTACCACATCCACCTCTATTCCCTCTTTCCAACAGGCATCCACCAAATCACAACCAGGATCGGATATTACAGGCATACCAGCATTTGAAACAAGAGCCCCCGTTTTTCCTCCTCTTAGTTTCTTTATCACCATTGGGATCTTTTTTCTGGCGTTCTTTTCGTTGAACGAAATCATATCTTTCTTCCTTATACCATACCTGTTGAGCAGTATATAGGTTCTCCTTTTGTCCTCTGAGAGAAGGAAATCAACCTCTCTCAAGACTTTTATCGCTCTTATAGTTATATCCTCAAGATTTCCTATCGGAGTTCCAACTATGTAGAGTTTCCCCAATTCCATCACTTCCAAATACGATGTATTCCTTCGCCCTTTCCCTCGCCCTCTTCACAATTCTATCAGGTAAATCTCTTTCTTTCCTCGATCCCAGGATCTTCTCAAAAGATCTCTTCAAGTTGATAACTATCTTTTTGAAGGGAACTTGTACCACGTTCCAAATACCAATGATACTTCTTTCCACCTCACTCATGGGCATGTTGAAAATTTCACCGAGAAACTCCCCATCGTAATCCAATATTATGGATCCGTGCTGCAGGATGAACTCTCTTGTTCTGAACTGAGCACTCCCAACGAGCTTTCTCCCGTTCAGTGTTATCTCGTATATCGATGGTGCCCTGAAACAGAATGGCGTGTTATCCCTTCTGCCTTTATCCTTCTTCACCTCTATTCCGAGATCCCTCAGAGAATCCATGATTACATCAGATATCACGTTGTAAAGCTCTAGAACCTTCAGATTGTAAAGATCGTGCCCTTCCGGTATGGATATGGAATACGTGATCTCTCTGTGATGGAAGACACCCCTTCCCCCTGTCGGCCTTCTAACACAGGGTATAGAGAAGGCTCTCACGAAATCCCAATTTATACCCCAAAGTTTCTGATGTCTTCCAAGAGATAATGTGGGCTTTTCCCAGGTGTAAAGCCTCAGAATGGGCTCTTTCAACTCGTATGAGAGATTCCCAAGTTCAACATCCAGCGCCATGTTGAAATCCCCGGGAGTGTTCCATGTCTCGAAGACGATCACGTTTTCACCTCAGAGGTCTCTTTTGGGGTATTCCAGGTTTCCTGGGATATCTTTGAGGGGTCTCCTTCACCTTTTTGAAGACCAGAAGGACTCTCTTCTCCCCTGTTAGAAGCTCATAAGATACGGTTCTTTCAAGATCGACTCCCAGGACTTCAGCTGCTCTTTCGGATTCGAAGAGTTCCTCTACGTACCTTGGGCCTTTATACAGAAACAGTTTCCCACCAACTTTGATGAAGGGAACGGTGAGTTCTAAAAGAACGTTCAACTTCGCAACAGCTCTCGACGTGGCGTAATCGTACGTTTCCCTCTCCATTCTTCCCAGAATCTCTGCCCTTTCGCAGACCAACCTGACGTTTTCCAAAGAAAGTCTTTTCACAACTTCCTCCAGAAACTTTATCTTCTTGTGTTTTGAATCCAGAAGAGTCACTTTAAGATCCTGCGTGAAAGCCAGGATCATACCCGGTATCCCCGCACCGGTTCCCACATCTATCAGCGTTCCTGAAAGTTTCTCGTTTAGAGGGTAAAGAATCTCTGCAACACTCTTATGTATCAATTCCTCCAAGTTGCTCACACCGGTCAGGTTCATTGGTGCCCTAAGGATCATATTCAAATACTCTTCGATTCCTCTTTCCACTTCCTCATCGAGCGATAGACCATAATCTTTGAGAATTCTGTTAACCATTTCTTATCCCCCTCACGATGAGTGTTGTGAAGAACATCCCCCCTAGTATCGCCACTATGGAAGCTCCAGATGGTATATCGAAGTAGTACGAAAGCGTAAGACCGAGAAAAACGGAACCAATGGAAAACAGAGGAGATATCGCGAACATCTTCTTGTAATTTCTGAAGAGAACCATCGTTGTGGCAACCGGTATCACAAGCATTGCAGAGACAAGAATTATGCCAAGGACCTTTATCGAAACCACAACAACCATTGCGAGGATCAAAAGGTACAGAAAATATATGGGAACTATCGGTATTCCCATTACCCTCGAGAACTCCTCGTCGAGTGTCATGTAAACGAGCCTCTCTCCGAAAAGGATGGTAAACACCAGAACTACGATGGATACACCCAGGAGGATCTTCAGATCGTTTTCCGTCACGGCGAGTATATCCCCAAACAGGTACGCGAGGATGTCTCCCGTGTACTTACCTCTGAGAGAAATGAAGATTACACCAATGGCCATGGAAAGGGGAAAGAGTATTCCCATCCCGACATCCTCATGCACGCCCCTCCTTGCAAGATACCCAAGAACGATGGCGGTGCCCATGGCAAGAATCAGGGAAACCAGAAAGGGATCGAAACCGAAGAAGAGCGCAAGACCGATCCCTGCAAAAGAGACATGCGCTATTCCACTTCCAAAGAATGCCATTCTTCTCAGAACAACGGGAACGCCTATCAAAGATGTGACGAATCCCGTCAAGATACCGGCAAGAACTGCCTTCATCAAGAAAGAAGGGATCACGCCGAACCCTCCTTGTGCTTGTGAAGAACAGGTCTTACAGCGAATCCGTACAGCTTCTCGAAGAATTCTCTTGGTAACTCTTCAACGTTTTCTGCATGTCTCACCAATCTTCTGTTTATACACAGGTTGAGAGACGATCGCTCTTGCGATCATCACTCTCTGTCTTTCTCCTCCAGATAATTCCTTTATCAACTTCTTCTTTTTATCCAACAACCCAACAACTTCCAAAGCTCTATTCACCTGATCTTTGAACTTACCTTTTGATTCAAGATATCCCCTTCTTACTCCCATGAAAACGACGTCCTCAACGGTCATGGGCACGTTATGGCGCTCCTGAACTCCCTGGGGAACGTACCCAACAGTTCTCTTTTTGAGATATTCATTCGGGGGAAGACCAAATATGTAGATCTCACCTTTCACCGGCCTTATCAAACCAAGGATGGCTCTTATCAACGTGGTTTTCCCACCACCGTTTGGACCAACGATGGTGGTGAAGGACCCTTTCCTCACCGAAAAATTCACGTTTTCTAGAACCATCACGTCTCCATATTTCACGAAAAGATTCTTCACTTCGAGACAAATTTCACAGACTTCCAACTTCTATACCCCCTCAGATACGATTTTAACATCAACTTTCACTCCTTCTGTGTTATACTTCCCTAAGAATCATCCATGGGAGGTGCTACATTATGAGTTTCATATTTGAACTTTTCTGGATGATTTTGATACTTTCTCTTTTCATACCCTTTTTGAGGGCGTATTCTTTGAAAACATCTCGTGAAGCTCTCATAAGGGAGATGGAGAAGAAAAGAGGAAGCAGGGTCATAACATTGATACATCGCATGGAATCCTTCAGCTTCTTCGGAATGTCGATGAGGAAATTCATAGATATAGAAGACTCTGAAGAAGTTCTGAGAGCCATAAAGATGACACCGGAAGACATGCCGATAGATCTGATCATACACACACCAGGTGGACTCATGCTGGCTGCTGAACAGATAGCAAAAGCTCTGAAGAAGCATAAGGGAAAGGTAACGGTGTTCATTCCACACTATGCGATGTCTGGAGGGACCCTTATAGCCCTACCAGCTGACGAGATCGTCATGGATGAGAACGCCGTTTTGGGACCCTTGGATCCACAGATTGGGGGGTATCCTGCTGCATCCATTTTGAAAGTTCTGGAGACGAAGGATCTGAACGAGATAGATGATGAGACCCTTATCTTAGCGGATGTTTCAAGGAAAGCCATCGATCAGGTGAAAAGGTTCGTGAAGGATCTTCTGAGGGATAAGATGGGGGAGGAGAAAGCAGAAGAGGTGGCCGATAAACTCTGCTCTGGTTACTGGACCCATGACTATCCACTCACATACGAACATCTAAGAGAGCTGGGAATAGAGGTATCCACGGACATGCCACAAGAGATATACGATCTCATGGATCTCTACAAACAGACAGAACAGCAAAGACCGTCAGTTCAATACATTCCCATCCCTTACAGAAGAAAATCCGAGGAGAAAAGCAAATCATGAGCATAGATGATTTCTACAGGAAGCAGTTTGGGAAGATAGCTGGTGTTGATGAAGCTGGGAGGGGGCCTTTAGCTGGGCCGGTCGTTGCATCTGCGGTTATAATAAAAGAACATATAGCGGGAATCAAAGATTCCAAGCTTCTCTCTCCAGAGAGGAGAGAAAAGTTGTTTCAGGAGATCTTAGATAATGCAGTTGTCGGTATCGGAATAGCAACACCCGAAGAAATAGACATCTATAACATATTCCACGCAACGAGAATAGCCATGAACAGAGCTTTGGAGAATCTGGCAGAAAAACCAGATTACGTCATAGTTGATGGAAAATGGCTCAAACTATCACAACCTGGAACCTGTGTTGTCATGGGGGATAGGAAAAGTGAATCCATAGGAGCCGCGTCGATAGTTGCGAAGGTTGTAAGAGACAGGATAATGAGAGCTTACTCCAGAGTTTTTCCCGAGTACGGATTCGATAAGAACAAAGGATATCCCACGAAGGATCATATAGAAAAATTGAGAGAGCATGGTGTAACGTGGTTTCATAGGCTGACGTTTTCACCTGTGAGGAAATATCTAACCTTGAAGGAACTTGAGAAGATGCTGAGAGAAGGCAGGATATCTGAGAGAAGGTATGAAAAGATAAAAGGAGTGATCGGATGATATACGTTCTTCCATCGATATTTCTTGGATGGGCACTTGGGGCTAACGATGCTGCCAACGTTTTTGGTCCATCTGTTGCAAGTGGGCTCGTTCCGTATAGAAAAGCGACCATAGTTTCGGCGATCTTCGTCGTCATAGGAGCTGTCGTTGGAGGAGCTGCAGGTCTTGAAACAATAGGATCCCTCTCCGCGGGAGACGTGGTGGAAGGGGCCCTATCAGTGCTTTCCGCTGCCATATCCGTTACTATAATGACTTACCTTGGTTTACCCGTTTCAACATCACAGGCTGTCGTTGGAGGAATCGTGGGAATAGGGTTGATTTTGGGAGGAATAAACTGGAAGATACTCCTTAAAGTGGTCATAGCATGGCTTGCAACTCCTTTCGGTGCCATGCTCCTGGGATACATTCTCTACAAGATAGCGACTCCCATATTCAGGAGGATAAAGTCTGTTCAGGTTCAAGACCTGTTTCTGAAGATAGCTGCATGGATCATCGGAGCTTACGGCTCTTTCTCGCTGGGTGCGAACAACGTTGCAAACGTAACCGGAGCTCTCGTTGGAAAGTACCTGTCGGTCCAGATGGCCGCTCTGATAGGGGGACTCAGCATAGCTTTTGGAATACTGACCTATAGCAGGAAAGTCATGATGACGGTTGGAAAAAGAATCGTCGAACTCGATCATTTCTCATCACTGATATCTATTCTTGCGGAATCCTTAACAGTTTGGGTGTATGCTTTAATCGGTGTTCCAGTTTCCACATCTCAGGCGATCGTTGGAGGTGTCCTTGGAGCTGGATACGCCAAAGGGACGAGACTTGGGAGCAAGAAGATACTTCTCAGGATAATATTTGGTTGGGTTGGAGCACCAGCGGTTGCTGCGGTCATTTCCATGGGGATATATTGGATATACACGAGGTTTTAAGGAGGTTTGAGAATTGATGTGGATCTTCGGGAAAAAAGAGGAAAAGATCATAGAACTCATTAAAAACCATCTGGATCTGGTTGAAAAAACCATTGAGAGTTTGAGGGACTACCTGGAAATGTATTTTTCAGATGGTGAAAAGGCAACGGTTATATACGAAAAAATCCAAACTCTCGAGAGTGACGCAGATAGAATCAGAAGGAAAGTGGAAACCGATATGTATTCTGGAGCATTCCTTCCAAACTTCAGAGGAGATCTTTTAGGACTCATAGAATCTGTTGACAAAATAGCGAACAAAGCGGAATTCGTCGCAGATCTCATAGAGCTTCAGCACCCTGTGATACCGAATGAATTAAAGGATGGTGTACTAAGACAGATCGATCTGAGTCTTGAGACTTTCAGAATGTTGAAGCGATCCATAGAATTCCTCTTTGAGGACCTTCAAAAAGCAGGAGAGTACGTCATATTGACTGAGAAGAGGGAACACGAAGAAGACGAAGTTGAGAGAGGAAACATAAAGAAACTCTTCGAACTGGATATAGAAAGGTGTGCAAAACTCGAGCTCAAAGAGATCATAAGAAGTATAGGTGACATAGCTGACAGAGCTGAAGATTCATCGGACAGGGTCGAGATAATCATTTTGAAGAGGAGGGTGTGATTTGGAGGAGGTAGGAAGATCTTTCGAGAAACTCGTGAACATAATGAAGAGATTGAGAGGCCCCGGTGGGTGTGACTGGGATAGGGCCCAAACCCACGAATCTTTGAAACCATACATCATCGAGGAAGCTTACGAGCTTTTGAACGCCATAGAGTCTGGTGATACCGAGGAATTGAAGGAAGAGTTGGGAGATGTTCTTCTTCAAGTAGTCTTTCATTCCCAGATAGCAAGTGAAAGGGGAGCCTTCGACATATCGGATGTTGTGGAAACCCTCTGCGAAAAACTCATAAGAAGACACCCCCACGTATTTGGGAAAAGTGGAAGGTACTCTTACAAGCAATGGGAAGATATAAAGGCCAGAGAGAAAAGCAAGAAGAGTGTAAGCAGAATCGGTGATTTGAATCCTGCTCTTCCTGCTCTCTCGATGGCAAGGAGGATTCAAGAGAACGCATCAGCCGTGGGTTTTGACTGGGAGAATATAGAAGAAGTCTTTGAAAAAGTTCTTGAAGAGCTCGAGGAGCTGAAAAGGAGTCTTTCAAATGGGGATAGAAAAAGGATTTCTGAAGAACTTGGTGATCTTCTGTTCTCCGTTGTGAACCTCTCAAGGTTTTTGAATGTCGATCCAGAGAGCGCTTTGAGGAAGGCAACGGAAAGATTCTGGAGAAGGTTCAGGAGGATGGAAGAGATGATAGAGAAAGACGGCCTGAAATTTGAAGATCTCAGTATCGAGGAACTCGATAGATACTGGGAGAAAGTGAAGGGAGGAGATTTGAAATGAGAAAAATGTTCCTTCTGTTGATACTCCTTCTGCCCATAGTCCTTTTTCCACAGCAGGAGACTGGCGCTTCAACGGAAGTCGTGGCTATGGTGAATGGAGAGGTCATAACCATGGAGATGCTGAATCTGGAGGCGGATCTGAGCAGGATACTTAAGGGAATAGCGAGTATAGATACGAGATTCTTCGATGTTCTCACCACGACCCAGGAAGGTATCATGTTCCTTCTGAGATACAAGAAAGAAGTTCTGAACGACATGGTCGATCAGCTTTTGATACAACAGCTTGCGAGGAAAGAGGGAATTGACATATCGGATGAAGAAGTTGGAAAGATCGTTAGTAAACGCTTGGAGGATACCGCGAAGAGTCTCGGTGCCACCATAGAAGAACTCGATAAATTCCTCAAGGAATCTGGTTTTGGTGATATAGAAAAACTCAAGAAGAGATTGAAATGGGCTTTAAAAACGCAACTCTCACTTGAGAGGTTGAAGGAAAAGGTTACAGCTTCTGCAACCGTCACGGAAGACGAGGTTAAAAGTTATTACGAAAACAACAAGGATCAGTTCAAAACCCAGTCTTCAATTCACGCCCTCAGAATTCTGACCAAAACCAAGGAAGATGCTGAAAAGGCCCTGGATCTCATAAGATCTGGAGAGGATTTTTCGAAAGTTGCTTCTGACCTCTCAGTGGACGAACTGACAAAACACACTGGGGGAGACATGGGTTGGTTCACAAAGGACGCACCGTTCCTTGACGAGGATGTAAAGAAAATCATATTCAACGCTCCCGTCGGGGCTATTTTGGGGCCTTACAAAACTTCAAAAGGTTGGGAGATATACAAGATCGTGGAGATCAAAAGAGCATCCCTCATACCCCTTGAGAAAGTGAAAGAAGATATCGTGAACATTCTTTTAAGCGATAAGAAAAACAGAATGTGGAACGACTGGCTGAAGAAGAGTTTCAACGAGTTCAAGAAACAGAGCAAGGTGGAGATACTTCTTGGAGGTGGCAAGGAGTGAGATTGAAAACACTGACGATGGAGTGGACGGGAGAGTCTTTGATACTCGTCGATCAAAGAAAACTTCCACTTGAGGAAGTTTACGTTGAGTGTGAAGATTTCATGGACGTTGCAAGAGCCATAAAGGAGATGATAGTGAGGGGAGCACCAGCCATAGGGGCAACCGCCGCTTTTGGATACGTTCTTGGAGTGAAGGATTCAAAGGGATCCAGCTTCGAGGAAGTCCTTGAAAAGATGAAGAAAGTCAAGGAGGTACTCTCCAAGACGAGACCAACAGCTGTCAACCTTTTTTGGGCACTGGACAGAATGGAAAAACGCTTGATGGAGCATGGAAAAACGGAGAATCTTTATGAGATATTGGAAGAAGAAGCCTACAGAATAGCCATCGAGGATATAGAGATGAACAAGTCGATAGGAAAGCACGGAGCAGAACTTTTGAAGGATGGTGATACCGTTTTAACGCACTGTAACGCGGGAGCTCTGGCCACTGTCGATTTTGGAACGGCTCTTGGAGTCATAAGGTACGCTGTAAGGCAAGGAAAGAAAATAAAGGTTTACGTTGATGAGACAAGACCTTACCAGCAGGGGGCTCGCCTGACAGCCTGGGAGCTCTTGAAAGAAGGAATAGAAACCATATTGATAACCGATAACATGGCGGGATGGGTTATGAAACGGGGTTTGATAGATGCCGTCATAGTCGGTGCAGACAGGATCGCAGCGAATGGAGATGTGGCAAATAAGATAGGAACATATACACTTGCGGTTTTAGCAAACAGACACAACGTGCCTTTTTACGTTGCAGCGCCCTCTTCATCTATAGATCTAAAAACACCAAATGGTTCTATGATACCTATCGAAGAGAGAAATCCCGACGAAGTCACTCACTGTGGCGGCAGAAGGATCGCACCTGAGGGAGTGAAGGTCTACAACCCAGCATTCGATGTGACCGACGCGTCCCTTGTGACCGCCATAATAACCGAAAAAGGTGTGATAAGGCCTCCCTACGAAGAGAACCTGAAAAAGGTCTTCATGGAATGACCCCGCATCTGCGGGGCCTTTGATTGGTAC
>MZGO01000039.1 GCA_002084985.1 Thermotoga sp. 4484_232
TTTTTCGATGGTTTATGAGCTTTCCTAGGCTTTTCCTCCTTCTCCTCAAAGAGCTCTAATATGAGGTTCACGGTTTCTTCATCTATGTAACTCATGTGACTCTTCACGCTGAGTCCAAGGTCCTCGAGCTCTTGAAGGAGCTCTTTAGGTGTCATATTGAGCTTTTTTGCAAGTTCGTAGACTCTAAGCCTGGCCATTTTATTCACCCCTTTCCAGTCCCGCAACATTCAATATTGCCTTTACTAGATCGTCGTTTTCTATGCCAACGGCAGATACTTCTTTCTTTCCCAGGATCCTTCCAAGATCATCTTTTGAAAAATCCACTATATACGGAACCTTCCCTTTCTTACATCTTACCATGAGATCTCTTTTCAATCTCTCGCTGGTATCTTTTGCTATCACCAAAACCTTGTATTTTCTAGGAGATTTTATGTAATCCCTTATTCTCTCCTTACCATATACGATCTGTCTTGCTCTGGTTGCAAAACCTATGTATGTCAGAATTTTATCCCTCATTTCATGAACCTCGCTATTATGTTCAAAATGATCGTCAGAACAACACTTATTATGATGGAAGTAACTATGGGGAAATAGAACACGAAATCTTTCTTTCTTACAACTATATCACCGGGCAGTTTCCCCAAAAAGGGAATTTTATCGAAGAAGTAGAGGGAAACCCCCAGGATCAAAAGGACCACACCCATTATCATCAGCATCTTCCCGAGAAACTGCACCCTATCACCTCAACTTTCCTTCCATTTCCTTCTTGACATCCATCGTTGAAAAGTCCTTCAACGGGAATTTAACTGGAGAGTTTTCAAGAGCAGATTTGTATATGGCAAGAACTATCTCCACAGCTTTCTTTCCTTCCTCTCCTGATATATAAGGCTCTTTATCCTTCGATATAGCTTCATAAAAATCTCTATACAACGGAACATGCCCATGACCATACACGGTTTCAGGATCTGGCAGATTCATGAAAGGGTGTCCATCCTCTCCTGGAAATTTCCAGACTTCTATTCTGTTCATCGCAAGCCCTCCAACAACGACCGTTCCCCTCTCTCCAAATATCGAAAGTTTCTCTTCAAGATTTCGTGGATAGATGGTCGATGTCGCCTCAACTATCCCAATGGAACCGTTTTTGAATTTGATGATGGCTCCTCCGAAGTCTTCGGTTTCAATGTCAGGATGTGAAAAATTTTTTATGGTACCAAAGACTTCTTCCCAGGGCGCCATACTGTAGTATTCCTTGTTCCTGTTCCATCTCACCTGGATCACACCGTAATTTATCCTCCCAAAAGCGTCTTCATCTATCCTTTTTCTCAATTCCTGTATTGGAGGGTTGAACCTGTTTTGGAAACACACACCCAATTTCAAACTTTTTCTCTTCGACGTTTCTATCATCTCATCGATATGTTTTATCGAAAGAGCCATCGGCTTTTCAACCAGAACGTGTTTTCCAGATTCCAGGGCCTCCATCGTGATTTCGTAGTGCTTTCCACTCTCGGTTGCCACGACCACCGCATCGATATCCTGTCTTTTCAGTATCTCTTTGTAATTTACAAAGACCTCGGGTTTTCTCAATCCCTCTTTTTCAAAATGATCGGCCAGAGTTTCTGCTTTCTCTCCAACGATATCACACACTGCGACACATTCTATAACGTCTCTGTTTCTTACGATAGCTTCGGTATGACTCTTTCGAGCGATTCTTCCACATCCAATGAGCGCAATTCTGAGCTTTTGCAACACGATCACCTCAATCGTTCAGAGGAGTTCTATTTTCTCCCTGAATTTCTTTATATCCTTCATCACATTCTTGGTATCAAAAACCAGTTTGGCGTGTTCCACAACGAATTCATAATCCACATTCTTCTTATGGGCTGTCGTTATCACAACGGCATCGACTTCTTTCAACAGTTTTTCCGTCAGTTCAACGCTTTTGTAAACCTTTCCGTTCATTTCGAATTGAGGGATGTAAGGGTCGTGATACAGAACCTCGGCGTACCTTTTTTCAAGATGCTGAATCACTTTGAGAGCTGGAGATTCTCTTATATCATCGACGTCTCCTTTGTAGGCGACTCCAAGCACAAGTATTCTAGCACCATTCAAACACTTTTTCCTTTCATTCAGCATCTCTGCGAGTCGATTCACAACGTATTCTGGCATGAAATCGTTTATTTCCCCAGCAAGTTCTATCAATCTTGTGTGATAGTCATACTCACGGGCTTTATAGGTGAGATAGAAGGGGTCTATAGGAATGCAGTTATGAACCACTACCCCTCCAGTGGTAACGAAAGTATGTGTTCCTTCAACCTCGATACTGTAGACGAATTCGTCGCTTTCCTCCCTTTGAATATCCGTTACTTCCAACTGGGAATTGCATGATTCTTCGAAACGATATTCATAAATACGGTTCTTCCATTTCCTTATCGTTTCGATTGTATCCTTTTGTTTACTGACCGTTGACAAGACGATTTCAGGCATTATCTCATCGAATTTTCTGATATCATTTAATTCCACAGCAGGTAGCTTATCCCCCATTCTCAATCCTTCAGCCAGTTTCACTCTCCACGAACTACCGTCTAAAACAACCATTGGATGATCCGATGTTACTGTGAGGGTATGCCCGGATTGTATTTTTATATGAACCATAGATCCTGAATACTTTCGTTTTGTCACAAGCAAAATCTTTTTCCAAACAGGTTTACCGGTTTCTACATCCCATGAAAGCACTTCCAGATTTGTCGAAGGAATGGCTATTTTTTCCTCTTCTCTCGGCTCAATTTTTTGGAAGAGCTTCTGAATAGTTGTGACGGAAACTCGATCATTTTCTCGTATGAATACATACTCTGTCTCTCTTAGACAATGCCCCCCAACCCCTGGGCCTGGATAGAACGGCATGAAACCGAAAGGTTTGGTCGCAGCCGCTTCTATGACCTCCCATATGTTTATACCCATCTTCCTTGCAACTATCGCCATTTCGTTTATGAGGGCTATGTTAACGATCCTGAAGGTGTTTTCCAGGATCTTCGACATTTCCGCCTCTTTTGGCGATGAAACCGTGAAAACTTCTGCTTCCAGCACCGCTTCATACAGAGCCTTTGCATGCTTTGTACACTCAGGTGTCACGCCACCCACGACTTTGGGTGTGTTCTTCGTTTTGTAGCGTTTGTTACCTGGATCAACCCTTTCTGGACTGAAGGCAAGGTAGAAATCTTTTCCAACTTTCAAACCACTTTTCTCAAGAATTGGAAGCACCACCTCTTCGGTGGTACCGGGGTAAGTTGTGCTCTCCAGCACCACCAGCATCTGAGGATGAAGACGTTTCGATATCTCGATGCTGGTGTTAACTATGTAGGTCAGGTCAGGTTGCTTGAATTTATCTAAAGGAGTCGGAACACATATTGTGACCACATCACAGGATGCTATCTCGTCGTAGTCCGTTGTTGCCCTGAGTTTTCCCTTTTTTACAAGCTCTTTCAAATCTTCATCCACAACGTCCCCTATGTAGTTTTTCCCTTGATTCACCCATTCCACCTTTTTCTTTTGAATATCGAATCCTACAACGTTGAAACCGGCTCTCGCTTTCTCAACTGCCAGTGGAAGTCCAACGTATCCAAGACCTATAACCCCAACGGTTGCGGTTTTGGTTTTGATTTTATCCATTAAATTCATCTTTTCACCCCTCGTAGAAATCCTGATTTTCAAGCAGTTGTTCTTCGGGCACTTCTTTCCAAATTCTAGCAGGAACACCCATTACTATTACTTTAGGTGGAACATCCTTCGTAACAACCGCTCCAGCTGCTACCAAAGCATCTTCACCAATTGTGATACCGGGAAGGATAGTAGCATTTGCGCCCACACGTGCTCCTTTTTTTAAGATAGGACCTTTAAAGTGTTTAAAACGTTCTTTCGTTCTCCCTAAAAAATTATCGTTTGTAAAGGTAACCTCAGGTGCCACAAAACAATAATCTTCTATAGTGGATAACGCTGTTATGTAGGCGTTGGTCTCTATTTTACATTTCTTTCCTATACGAGTTTTGTTTTCCACGGTTACACCTTTGCCTATTATGGTTTCTCTTCCTATGAAGACTTCCTCCCGAATAGTAGCCAGGTCACCGACGAATACAAAATCTTCTAAAACACTCCCAGCGTAAATGACACAGTTAGCTCCTATTGTGACGTTGTTTCCTATTTTTAATGGTCCTATAACCACATCACCTGTAATTGCACTTCTCTTAGCTTTGAAAGGTTTCTTTCCGAGCACGGTATTATCTCCTATGATGACCCTTTCTCCAATTGTTGTACCTTCATGTATCACAACGTTGTTACCAATGACTGCGCCTTCTTTGATGATCACATTGCCTTCTATAACCACGTTATTACCTAAAATCACATCTTTGGAAATTTGTGCGTTTTTACTTACTGCCATCTAACCACCTCGATGGTTTTTACAACCTCCCCCACCTCATCCTCTCTCAGCTCTGGAAACATGGGAAGGGCAAGTGTTGTTCTACTTAATTCTTCAGATACCGGTAGAAAACCTTCTTCGTAACCTAGATTTTTGAAACATTTTTGGAGATGCAGAGGAAGTGGATAGTATATCGAAAATCCTATTCTTTTTCTCTTGAACTCCTCCATTACTTTTTCCCTGATATGAGTATCTTTAAACTTGACCACATATTGATGATAAACATGATATCTCACATCATCTTGCCAATCCACATCAGGTATACTTTCAAGCAGAGAGTTTTTAGAAAGCTCTTTAGAATACATCCGGGCGATCTGATACCTCTTTTCAATCCATTCATCGAGATATTTGAGTTTCACTCTTAATATCCCAGCGTGTATCTCATCCAATCTTGCGTTGTAACCCACGATGTCATGAAAGTATTTTTTCTCTGCTCCATGAACCCTCAATTTCCTACAGATTTTTGCAAGTTCTTCATCGTTCGTTAGGATCATTCCCCCATCACCGTAAGTTCCTAAATTCTTCGTTGGGAAGAAGGACAATATGGAAAGATCTCCAATGCTTCCGCTTTTTTTCACAACGCTATCATCATATTTCCATTCAGAGCCTATGGATTGTGCTGCATCTTCAACTATCTTCACATCGTATCTTTCTCGGATCCTCTCAAGACGCTCCAGATCCATGGTTCTTCCAAAAAGATGAACTGGTATCACCGCTTTCACTCTTTCGGGTCTCATGTCTTTGTAAAGATCCAATACCTTATTTACAGTTTTCACCTTCCTCTCCACATCACCATCTTGCACTACCGTCTCATCCATTTCCCCTTCTTTAACCTTCGATAAGAAGAGTTCCACCTGATCCAGATCCAAATTGTAGGTTTCATCCACATCGAGGAATATGGGAGTTGCACCATTTCTGACAACGCAGCTTGCTGTTGCAAAGAAAGTGTAGGGAGTCGTTATCACGAAATCCCCAGGACCAATTCCCAGAGCTTTTATGGATATCACCAAAGCGTCCGTTCCGCTTGAAACTCCAATAGCGTGTTTTACTCCCACATAATTTGCTATCTCCTTTTCAAGCTCGTTGACCTCGTTCCCAAGGATCACCCTCCCACTGGATATAACTCTGTCCACAACCTCAAGTATTTCAGCACGCAATCTCATGTACTGTCTCTTCAGATCGAATAATGGTATCTCCATATTTACCCCTCCGTATTTTTCTAATCTCTGAAGTACGAAAAAGGAACACTCACAAGAGCTTCGTTGTCATCGCACAAAAGAGTTATTTTCTTTAGAAACACGTTCACGTTGATCACTTTGCAGGTTTTATCCTCGTATATGACTGTGCTCCCCTCATCTGGTATTCCTTCTAGTTCTTTTTCGTAGAAGTCGTATTCGTAAGTCAAGCAACACAGCAACCTGCGGCATGGTCCAGATATCTTAGCAGGATTTATCATCATCTGCTGCTTTTTCGCATGCTTCAAGGTAACACTCTGAAAGTTCCGCAGGAATCTCGAACAACACGTTTGCATGCCGCAGAGTCCTATTCCTCCGAAGAATTTCATCTCATCTCTAACACCGACTTGCCTCAGTTCTATCCTTGTCTTGAAGATCTTTGCAAGGTCTTTGACGAGTTCTCTGAAATCCACCCTGGTCTCTGAACTGAAGTAGAATATCAGCCTGGATCTATCAAACATATATTTCACATGCAACAGTTTCATTGGAAGACCGTGCTCTTTGATCTTCTCCTTGCATATTTCAGAGGCTTCTTCCGCATCCTTCAAATTTTTTCGATGGATTTCTTCATCCTCAGGTGTTAACTTCCTTATGATAGATTTCAAATCGTATCCAACTTCATCTATCTTTATTATCCTTGGAGGAATCAAAACCTTCCCAACCTCAAGGCCGAATTCTCCAAGAACCAGTACCAAATCACCTTTTTTGAGATCCTCATCTGTGCAGGAATAATATATTATTCTTCCCTTTGGAAGAAGCTCCACACCTACGGCCAATGCTGTTAACTCCATACTTTATCACTCCTCATCGCTTCCCTCATGACAATCATGAGATTCATGAGGGTCAGATTGTTGTTCAGATTGGCGATCTTCATCCTGGTGATGGAATCCAAAAATCTAATTGATTCCACCAGATCGGGTGATTTGTCCTTACCTTCCAGCATGATCAACCACTCGGAAATCCAGCATAGTTTTTTCAGAAGATGGAAAAGCTCTTTTCCTGAGACTTTCTCCGTTATATCCCCATACAACAGTACAAATTCTTCTCTATCCGCTTCTGCAAAACGCTTGATCAACTCCATGGATGCAAGGTATGACTCCAGCGTTCCTCTCTCAAGAGATCTCTTCACCAACTTACTGGCATCCTCCGATGAGATCTTTTCCAGTTTCTTCGAAATATCCCTCTCCGTGAGTTTTTTAAGCTCTTCCAAAATATCGAAATCGTGTTCAACGATGAGTGAGACGAGCTTGTAATGCTCCTTGAACTTCTCTTTCAAATCTTCAAAAATACTTTGAGGGACCTGCACGTTCACCTTCACACCCCTGCTTCTTATAGTGGGCAGAAGATAGGACCAGTACTTCGTATCCATTATGATCACACCGTATCTTGGAGGTTCTTCCAACGTCTTCAAAAAAGCATTGGCAGATTGTATCGTCATCTTCTCACATTCATGAACGATGACGTATTTTCTTTCATACACTTCAGGACTGTAAGCTAGGAAATTTTCTATATCCCTTATTTCGTTTATACCGATATCCTCACCTTTGGGATCGACTATCATAACATCGGAAACACGAGGTGGTATATTCTCCACCAATTCTGGTACATTTTCTGCTACCTTTCTGAGTAGGGATATATTTGTTCCTGTAAGAATCACTGTCAATCCTTCCGATCTTGATATTAGATTCCTTAATCTTGTGGTGATTTCCTCCATCAAAGCGATCACCTTCTGCTTTTGATCGTCACTGAGGAATATTATATCCCAGGGATAAAAAAAGGGATAAAAAAGAAGAGAGGAGTGCTCACTTGTACAGGTCAAGGATCAAACCGTTTATTTCCTCAACTTTTGAAGCCAGGTTTATGGACACTCTCTCGGAGGAGAAAACGGCTTCTTTGTATCTTGAGAGATTTTGAGGGGTTGGAGATCTCACAAGCTCGTTCCCACTGGCTACGATCTCATCTACAAGGAGGGATAGGTTCTTTTCAAGTTCCTCAGCTTCCGCTTCCTCCAGCACATCGAAGAACGACGTCACAACTACCGGTTTTTTTGTTATTCCTACAGCTTCGTGATATCGAACCCCAAAATTGGATAAGGCATATAAAAACTTGTAGAAGGAGTACCTGTTCAAATTGGTATCGGTCGATAGCTTCCGTAACCACTCATGAATCTTGAATATATCGAGTGGATTCATGCTTCTTTTTGCAAGAGCTTTTAGAAGACACCCAAAGTCCTTCATTTCTTTCTTCAGGACCACCTTGGAAAAATCATCTATCGATTCCTCATCCACCAGAGCGTAGAAGGATCCGTTTGACCCCAGATTCAGGAGCTTTTCAACTTTCCTGAGACTCTCTTCAGGATAGTCGGATTCTATGTAACTTTTAGTTACCGGGTCAAAAGAAAAGCGAGGAAAACGCACAACGTGCACCATCCTGCTTTCATCATCTATCCTCACAAAGTATATATCTCCTTTCTTCACCTCAAACAGGAAGTGAGAAGGAGTGTTCCTGTATTCTTGAGACATTTTGAAGGACCTCAAGTACAGAAAATACCCGCCCAGTGCTATTGAAATAACCACCACCACAACTGCTATGATGATACTACTCCTCTTCTTCAAGCTTACCACCCCTCAAGGAGACAACTTTGTTCCAGACCTCCACGGTTTCTGGTAGTAGCAGGTAATCTTTTCTGACAGCGTAAGTGATTTTGTTCTTCAAAACCTGAAAGAAAGCTTCCTCAAGATCCACCATGGCTATTTGTCTCAACTCCTCAACTCCTGGATAGTCTCTGGTCATCTCCACGGAATCTGAAACAAAAAGAATTTTCCCTATTTTATCGAAACTCACATGACCCGATGTGTGATAGGCTACAGCATACAATATCTCTTCATCCTCTATACCAAACCTTCTCTGCAAAAACCCCGCGGACACTTTTCCATGGAGCAAAACAGGATGCACTCTTTCTATGTGATTCATCTCTATTCGATACGCTTTTGCCATTTTCAAAAGCCTCAAAGGATCCACATCCCTGAAGAGATCATGGGAGATAGCAGCTATCTCGCATTTTGTTGGATCCACATCGTGTTTTTCCGCTAACATGAGAGAAAAATCACGGACTGAGAAAAGATGCCTTCTCCTGTGATCTGTGAGGAGAAGATATGCCAGTTCCTCAAGATTTTCTATGACCCTCTTTATCCCTATCAAATCACCACACCTCTTTCCTCAAGAACTCAACCTCAACTCCCAATGTCCTTTCTATATAGCCTGTTATGGAATCTATGACCCTTTCTATGTGAGCTTTGTCTCTTGCAACAAGGGCTATGCCTATCTCTGCCCAATGTTTTGAATCTCTGCTTCCAGTTTCCACTATGGAGACGTTGTATTTGCTCTTTATATCGTTCACCAGCCTTCTGGTGATACTCCTCTTCTCTTTCAAGCTGTTTACACCGAAGAGTCTCAGTTTCACATTAACTATTCCCACGTTCATAAAGACACCTCGGTTTCAACCCTCATGAACGCTCAGAGCTTTCCACTCTCCTGAACCCCTCTTTTTCAAGGTAACGTGCCATCACAAAAAATAAGTCTGATAAACGATTCAAATAAGCAAGCACCACATCGTCTGCCTTCTTTTCTTTAAAGAGTGTTACAAACCTTCTCTCAACTCTTCTTGCAATGGCTCTGCTAATATCCAACAAAGCGCTGGTTCTTGTGGATCCCGGCAGGACAAAACCGGATATGTTCACCTTTTTCTCATATCGCTTAACCAGTTCTGTTATTCTCTCGACATGCTCTCTCTCCAACTTTTTAGCATTCGAGCTTGAGAGATTTCCGAAGATCCTGAAAAGATCTCTTTGAATATCCTCCAGAATTGCCCCCTCTTCACCACGAATCTCATGCTTTACGAATCCTAAGAAGGATATCAATTCATCCAATTCCCCATAGAATTCTATTCTTATGTCGTCTTTGAAAACCCTCTCTCCATCTATGGTGTATGTTTTTCCATCATCACCCCTTTTCGTACTGATCACTCAGCATCCCTCCAAATGAAGCAAGAGGAGGGAGACAATCCCTCCTCATTTGCTCTGTTGCTCGAGTTCTCTTCTCCTCTCCTCTATTATCCTCTCCTGTATGCTGGAAGGAACGATTTCGTACCTTTGGAATCTCATAGTAAAATATCCTCTGCCGCTTGTTATAGAAGAGAGCTTGTTTGAAAAATCAAGCATCTCAGCGAGCGGCACTTCTGCCTTTATCTTGGTCACACCCTTTCCAGCAGGCTCCATACCAAGAGGCCTTCCTCTTCTACTCGTGATCTCTCCCATAATGTCTCCCGCATTGTCATCCGGTACGAAGACCTCAACGTCCATGATGGGTTCTAAAATAACAGGATTTGCAGCTTCCATCCCTTTCTTGAAAGCTTGAATAGCGGCTATTTGGAAGGAAATATCTGACGAGTCGACCTCGTGGTATGAACCATCAAAGAGAGTGACTTTGACGTCCACCACTGGATATCCTGCCAGAACTCCCCTTTTCATAGCTTCTCTTATCCCTTTGTCCACAGACGGGATGAAGTTCTTCGGTATCACGCCACCGACTATTTTGTCAACGAATTCGTAACCCGTTCCTCTTGGTAGAGGTTCAAGCTCTATTTTCACATGCCCGTATTGACCGTGTCCTCCCGTCTGTTTCTTGTGCTTGTGCTCAGCGATGGCTTTCTTCGTTATTGTCTCTCTGTACGCGATCTTTGGCTTTCCTATCTCCACATCGACTCCGAAGATCTTCTTGAGCCTTTCTGTCATCACCTCAAGATGCATAGCACCCAATCCAGATATCACCGTTTCGCCCGTTTCAGCATCGTATTCCCAAACGAAAGTGGGATCTGAATCGGAAAGCCTTGCGAGTCCATTGCTTATTTTATCTATATCGGCTTTCGATTTTGGATTGACGGATCTTGAGTACATCGGCTCGGGATATTCCGGTTGCACTATCTTAACCCTTCTATCCTTATGTGTCAGGGTATCCCCCACTCCACTCTCTTTAAGCTTGGGAAGAACGATTATATCCCCAACACCGGCTTCTTCAACCTCCACCTGCTGTTTCAAAAGGGCAAGGTAAACATGTCCAACTTTTTCTGAGGAGTCCTTGTTCACGTTCACAAAGCTGTCACCACTCTTCAATTTTCCCGATATTACCTTCACATAACTCAGTTTTCCAACAAATGGATCGACCACCGTCTTGAATATGTATCCACAGAACGGTTCCTCCTCTTTCGGAGTTATCTTCACTTTCTCTCCGCCTTCCAATTCCGCTTCAAAGGGTTCAGCCTGGGAAGGATCGATACCGAGTTCAACGACGTAATCTAAGAACAGATCAACTCCTATCCCCTTTTCCGCCGACCCACAGAAAACTGGAACTGTATTACCACTTCTGTACCCTTTTTTAAGAGCACCTAAAAGCTCTTCTGCAGAGATTTCCTCTCCTTCGAGATACTTCTCCATCAGAGAATCATCGAGTTCCACAATGTCTTCCATCATCGTCATCCTCATATTCTTGTAATCATCGGGTATATCTGCTTCTTCGATACCATTTTCGGAGTACACGTATGTCTTCTGCCTTACCAGATCTACAACTCCCTTGAAATCACTTTCTTCCCCCATGGGGGCTGTTATGGGAATGAATTTTTTGGAAAAAACTTCTTTCAGACTGTTCAAAGATTTCTCAAATGAAGCTCTTTCCTTATCCATTTGATTTATGAAAACCATGATTGTTGCGTTGACAACAGAGATAACATTTTCGGATATGAAGACCGAGCTTATAACCTCTCCTATGAAATCGCCGAATCCCGGGGTATCTACAACAGTTACTCTATGACCCTTCCATTCGAAAGTCGCTACGTGCGAAGAGAAGCTCGCACCTTTCTCCTCTTCAACAGGGTCATAGTCGATACCTTTAGTACTCAATCTGTCAAGTATTCCCAGCTTGTAAAGCATTGAGGCGAGTAGCATGGATTTCCCCGAACTGTTGTGACCGACAAGAACGATGGTTCGCTTTTTCTCCAGTGGCACGTTCTTCATCAAATCACCTCCTAGAGTATCTATCATCTTCTTCAATCAATGTTCGGATTCGCCCCACACCATGAGTCCAACGGGGACGGATGGTGCTTCCGATTTATAAGTTGTGTTCACGATCTCACCCCTTATGACCATCGAAGCGGAGCTCCCACCATCGAAGCACATGGCATGTTCATAACCCTTCGACAGGAGAAAGTCCACCATCTCATCATAGTTCAGTCCCCTTGAAAAATCGTTGTAACCCTCAATCACGATGAAACTCAATTTCTTATCTTTGATCGCTGCTATAGTTCTTGGGGCTCTCGACAGGGCTATACCACCTCCATATCTCTTTTTCTCAAGAGAAGCATCGGGTATCGGTGAACCGTTGAGAAGAAGGAGAGGCCCTCCTTCTACAGCATGCTTTATGGGGAGAGGAAAATCGGTATTTAAAATCACACTCACCCTATCACCTTTCTGAAGGTCATCGATGTAGTTTTTATACTTTTTGGATATTGAAAAAAGCATTTCTCCTTTTCCAAGATTTTCTTTGTACTCCTTATCTATCACGACACCATCCTTCACCAGAACATAGATTTTATCATTCTCTTTTGGGATTTTCCTGCCGAATTCTTCTGTAAAGAGCAGCACTTCCCCTTTGGCCAGTGTGTTAACTCCTTTAACAAGAAACAGAGTATCCTTCATTTGAGCATCCACTTCAAAGGTGATTCTTCTTATATATGCAGAGCCATCCTCACTTATTATGAAAACGGGTCTGTTACTGTATATGTTGGAGAGAATCTTTCCATTTATTATCAACAAACCTATTAGCATTCCCGTTCCCGGATCAAAGTAATTTGCGTTGACACCAGCTAAAGCTCCCACTCTTTTTGCCATATCATCTATCTTCTCCAAAGATCCTATACCCCCTGCACTTAAAACCGGTGATATTCTGGCTTTCGAGAGATCAACATGCAGAATCTATTGGGACCTATATCTATATCCAAGGTTATTTTGTTACCATCAAAAGATACGACAGCATCCTCAGAAACAGGAGGAGCTTTCAAAACGGGGGATATAATTATGCGAAGTTTTCCCGTCTCTGAGATGGTCTTAACCATTTCAGGAACGATCGTACCGCCGTAGTCTATTTCAATCTTATCAAAGTACTTTTTCACCGACATGAGCATCGGTATTCTATCGGAGAAAATGGGAACCCCATCTGGCGTTTTATAGAGTGCAAAGTCCGTAT
>MZGO01000040.1 GCA_002084985.1 Thermotoga sp. 4484_232
TTTGCGAGTGAATTCGATGGTATGGAAAAATTCCTGGAAGAACCAACAAAATACGGTATATTCATGGATATAAAGGAGAGAAACTCCCTGTATCTTAAACTGATAAACGGGGTTAAAAAAAGAGTAGGAGTTATATCTCTGAACAATTCCTTAGCGTTGAATATTTATCACGCAATCTTAAGGCATTTTCCAAGAAGAAAACTTGGATATCTGAATTCCTTGGTAAGCAAGAAATCCGATGATGGTTTCGATTTTATGACTTTAACTTATTTCATGAAAAATCCAGATGTTCTTCGAGAATACGATGTGTTTGTACTGAATGAACCGGCAGCGCTGATGGCATTTTCTGAAAACGAGCTGGTTCAAAACTTTTTGAGTGTATTTGAGGACAACAAAGAGAAATTCTTGACAATTGGCTCCACTCTGACCAACGAGGTTGAAGACTTCATTTCCAACGACTTCAGAATAATCGATAAAAGTAAAAGAGTGGAATTCATGATCATGGATTTAAGAGATAAGGAAATCTTGAAGGATGTTCTTAAGAAAGAATCGTATACGATCCTTCTCTCCGATCAGAAGGAGATACCCAAACTTCTGAAAGAAGCTGTGAAAATCTCTGGTGAAAAAGATATCACCTTCTACGCGAACGCTATGAAAGATCATCACAAGATGATGGTTATGAGTTCTATAACGAAAGATAGAATCAGAAAATTCATATGCTCGACCAACACAGATGGTTTGCCATCTATACTTGGAGAGGATGAAGTGTATCTTCTAGACTTCCCCCTCACATCTTTAGAAATAATCGATGCAATCCAGAGATCCGGTATGATTCTAAATTTAGCCTATAGCAAAGAAGATATTTTGAAGAGGGAGAAGGGATTGGAGGATCTTTTCCCTCGTAAAGAAAGGATTGAAGAGATAACTAGATTGCTGGATGAGAGCTTGGAGATGGAGCTCGATACATTCAAGGGAATCCTCAGGGAAGAATTTTCTATAAGCGAAAGCTATATCAAAATATACTTGAGGATCCTTGAGGATCTTGGCTATAAGGTTATGAACGGAAAATTTGTAAAGATCAAAGCAGAAGCTGGTAAAAATTGGAGATCCTTGGAAGGAGAGCTCGAGTTTTCCTACTTTGAGATCACAAAGAGCATTCTGACAAAAGAAAAATAAGCACTATCGATACGAAGAAGGTTTTAAAAGTCCTTAAAGAGATAAAACCAGACGTGGTTGTGATGGGTCTTCCTCTTTCCGCAAGCGGTCGGTATTCTGAACAGACCTTCAAGACCTTGAAATTCGCTTTCGAAATTTCCAAGTATTTCAAAGTATATATGATTGACGAAAGGCTCACAACCAAGCTGGCAAGCAGAATGAATGCCAAAGAGAAAGATGCTATGAGTGCTTATCTGATCTTTGAGACCTACGTTCAGAATCCAAAGGTATCTCTGGAACTGAGGGATCCCACGAGGAAGATCTCCAAAGATGTTGGTATACCGGAGAGAGCCGAAGTTCTTCTCCATGAGTTCCCCGATCCTGATTTTCTGCAGAGAGAAGAAAACGTGTCCGTCGTTACCAAAGATCCTTTCCTTGCGTACATGTATCACATCAGGGGATTCTTCGTTGAAAGATACCTCAAAGATCTGGGAAAGTTCGATATAATTCTTACTGGAGTGATGCTTGAAGATCTGAAAAATCACTTGAAAGAGAACGGAAGGATCGTGTGCCTGTAGCTCAAGGGATAGAGCGCTGGACTCCGGATCCAGAGGTTGCGGGTTCGAATCCCGCCAGGCACACCAGCCCCTAGACGGGGCTTTTTTCTTAGGATAGAATGAACTCGATGAGGAAAAATCTTAAAGGAGGTATGTGGGATGTCGAAAGGTGATCTTGGAATAGATCTTGGTACAGCAACGTTCATAGTCTATCAAAAAGGAAAGGGAATAGTTCTTTATGAACCATCCGTCGTGGCTATATCGGAGAAAACGGGTGAGATCGTGGCTATAGGAACGGAAGCCAAAAGTATGCTTGGAAAAACCCCTGAAGGCTTGAGGGCTGTAAAACCAATGAAGGATGGTGTAATAGCCGATTACAAAATAATCGAATCTGTCATAAAGACGTTCATAAAAAAGAGTTTGGGAAGATTTTTCCTTGTGAAACCGGAATTGGTAATAGGAGTACCAACTAAGATAACAGAGGTGGAAAAGAGGGCTGTTTTCGAAGCGGCCTTGAATGCGGGAGCGAGGAAAGTTCATATAGTTTCAGAGCCAATAGCTGCCGCGATAGGAGCTGGTATAGATGTGATGAAATCCGAAGGTAACATGATAGTCGATATAGGTGGTGGCACAACGGATATAGCCGTCATAAGCCTTGGAGGAACGGTAGTTGGAGATTCCGTAAAAATAGCGGGAAATTCCATGGATGAGGCGATAATGAAATACATAAAGAGAAAGTACAGTTTGGTGATAGGGGAATCAACAGCGGAGGAGATCAAAAAGAGGATAGGGAAAGCTCATGAAATGTATGAAACGTACGAAATGGAGGTCAAAGGAAGAGATTCAATAACGGGACTCCCAAGAACAGATAAGGTCACCTCGGATGATGTCATGGAAGCGATAAGTCAAATCCTATCGAATATTGTCTCTAGAATAAAAATGGTTCTCGAAAGAACTCCTCCTGAGCTTTCAGCGGACATAATAAACAACGGTATTCATTTGACAGGAGGGGGAGCTCTGCTCAGAGGAATAGATAAGGTGATACATGAGGAAATAAAGGTGAAGACCATCATTTCTGAAGATCCGATAACGTGTGTTGCAAGAGGTACGGGGACGCTGCTGGAAGATGAGAATCTTCTGAAAAGCGTTGCCACAACCTACATGAGGTGATGACGTATGCTAAGAGGTGTCTACAACTCTGCGATGGGAATGCTCATCGATATGGCGAAACTCGATAGGATATCGAATGATCTCGCCAATGTTGACACGGCAGGCTACAAACAGGACAGGGAAGCTTTTCGTGCAATCCTGGATAGGATGATCGTGTGTATAGAATCCGAACCTGCCAGAAGAAGTGTCCTTGCAACAGCCATTGGGAACCTCGAACACGCTGTGGTTCTAGACGAGGTTGTTGTGGATTTCACAGAAGGTGCCCTGGAGAATACGAAAGTGCCAACACATCTGGCAATAGATGGTGATGGTTTGTTCGCCGTTGAAAGAAATGGTAGGGTTTTCTACACAAGGGATGGAGAGTTCACCCTGGATTCTCATGGATTCTTAGTTACAAAATCGGGTGATAGAGTTCTGGATGTGAAAGGAAATCCCATGAGATTTTTAGACGGTTACTGTTTCGACGAGGAAGGAAATTTGAGAGATCGAAATGGCAACGTTGTGACAAAGATAGGAGTCTACACCTTCGATGATCCTAGAAGACTGGAAAAATTTGGGAACAACTACTTTTACGAAACTGAAAGAAGTGGTAGAGCAAGGCCATCTCAAAACTTTAGGATTTTGGTTGGATACGTAGAAAAATCCAATGTGGAGGTCGTCAAGGCAATGGTTGGGATGATAAACGCTCTGAGACATTATGAAACCTCACAAAGGGCCATACTTGTGAACGATGAAACACTGGGAAGACTCATAAACAATGTTGCCACACTCAGGTGAGGAGGGGTCAGGGTATGATGATTTCCCTTTATTCCGCAGCAACTGGTATGTCTGCCCAACAGTTCAAGCTCGATACCATTGCGAACAACCTTGCGAACGTCGATACGACGGGATATAAAAAGATAAGGGCGGAATTCCAGGATCTCGTTTATCAATACATAAAAAATGCTGGAACACCCACCGCTGGAACTTCAAGACTTCCAACAGGTCTCTATGTTGGACATGGTGTCAGGCTCGCTGCTACAACCAGGATCTTCACGCTTGGGAATATCGAACAGACTGGAAACGCTCTGGATCTTGCGATAGCAGGTGATGGTTTCTTCCAAGTACAGCTTCAGGATGGCAGAATCGCCTATACAAGAGATGGCTCGTTCAAGGTGGATAGTAGTGGAAACATAGTGACTTCGAATGGTCTTGCCCTTGTCCCGAACATAGTTGTTCCCACCAACGCGGTTGCTATAAACGTCTCCCCGGATGGCATAGTCTCTGCAGAACTTCAGGATGGAACCATACAGAACCTTGGAACTATCACACTCGTCAGGTTCGTAAATCCAGCGGGTCTCAAAGCAATAGGTGACAACCTCTTCCTGGCCACGGCCTCTTCCGGTGAACCGATCGAGGGAACTCCAGGACAAGATGGTTTCGGGTCCATAAGGCAGGGATATCTCGAGAAATCCAACGTGGATGTTGTAAGGGAAATGGTGGATATGATCACAGCTCAAAGAGCCTACGAATTCAATTCAAGAGCGATACAGACAGCCGATGAAATGTTGAGAACCGCTACCACTCTGAAGAGATGATGAATTTGAAAAGATTCTTTCTCTTTCTCCTACTACTCATCAGCGTAATCGTATTTCCAGGTGTTCAATTGAAGAGTGATGTCTCCCTACCTCCCGGAGTCTTGAAGCTCCGGGATGTTTTGGTTGATCATAAGGGAATAAGTGGAGATCTCCTGGAAAAACCCATCATTTTCCTTATCCCAGGTCTTACCTACAGGATGAACAGGGATTTTTTCGAGAGGAAGTTTCCCAACCTGGATTTTGAAGGAAGCTGTGTGACGATAACTGTTAACGCATCCCCTTTGGATTTTGGGGAAGTTCTCAAAGAGAAGATAGAAGATCATCTTGGCTTGAAAGATGATTTTCAATTTTTCGTTGAAAGAAGTTACGGCTTTCCAGAAGATCTCAAAAATTTCTCAATAAGAATAACGAAAATATCCCAGAGCAGATTGAGTGTCTTCATAAAATTCCAGGGGAAGAGGATCAGCTACGTGACCCTCCAATTGAGACTCGTTTCATCTTGAGTACGCCAGGGTGAATGTTTTTGATGTCACAGGAACTGTGGGAAAAAAAGCTAGAAAAATGTTCAACGAAGGTGAGGTCATACTTCAGGAGTTCTTGGAAAAAACGCCGGATGTGGTAAGAGGGCAGATAATACTGGCTTATGTTGAATTTCCTGGTATAAAGGTCATGTCGTTGGTTCGCAGTATGGAAAATGGTTGGATCGGAGAAACCATAGCAGCAAGGAATTTAGAGACGGGGAGACTCGTCTACGGGATCTTAGAAGAAGGCCCTTTCCTCCGGGTTCTGGAGGTGACACGATGAAGAGATCTCTCATTCTATTACTTTTAACACTTTTGATAGCCAATCTCTTCTCAACATCCTTGTGGAATTCATCGAAGAACGAAAGGTTCAAAAACCTCCTTGCTTCAAAGAAAGCTAGGGGAATAGGGGATATCCTAACGGTTGTGGTCTATGAAAATCCAACGATATCTTCAAAGTCAAGCCGGGATGCTTTTAAAAAAGCTCTCCTTGGGGTTGTAAGCGGTACTATTCAAACTCTTACGGACTTCGACCTATCGAAATTCATACCGATAAACAACAATCCAACAACCAGAGAAAGGACTGGAACCATTAGAACTTCCATAATCATGAAGATAGCGGCCGTTGTGGTTGATGTGGATGAGAGGGGGAATCTCATCATAGAAGGGAGAAAGAAGATAAAGATAGGAGAGGATCTTAAGGAGATGATTTTAAAAGGTGTTGTGAGACCTGAGGATATAAGTGCTGATAACACGGTTGATTCATCGAAAATCGCGAATTCCGAGATATGGATAAATGGTAAGATAGTCTTCAAGAGCTCCCCTGATGAACAGGAATCGTGGCTTGATCTCATACTCTCAACTCTAGCTGACCTTTTCTTCTGATGGAGGGATGGAAATGAAAAGGGTTGTCGTATTTCTATCTATTTTTATTTCCCTCATAGCATTCCCTGTCACCGTGAGATTGAAGGATATCGCCATGTTCAGAGGAGCAAGGGATAATCAGCTCTTTGGAATAGGTCTTGTGGTTGGTCTGAACGGAACGGGAGATTCGGGAAAAGTCGTATCGTCTTTGCTTGCCAACATGATAAAGAACTTTGGATTAGATGTCGACAAAGATCAGTTGAAGTCTAAAAACACGGCTCTGGTCATGGTTCTTGTCGATATTCCACCTTTCTACAAAGAGGGGATGAAACTCGATTGTGTGGTCGCCTCGATATCGGATGCCAAGTCACTTGAAGGAGGATTCTTGATTCAGACACCCCTGTACGGTGCTGATGGTAAAGTGTACGCCGTTGCACAGGGACCCATAAGTATAGGTGGTACAGACGTTAAAGGCTCTGCGAATCTTCAGACGAGATACAAAGTCATCGGCTACATTCCAGGAGGAGCCATCGTCGAAAATGAGATACCTCACAGCATCGTTGAAAACGACACTGTGACCATTCTTTTAAGAAACCCCGATGTGACGACAGCGGCAAGGGTTGTGAGCTCCATAAACAAAAAGTTTGATATGAAGCTTGCAAAAGCGACAGATCCTTCCACAATAAAGGTAAAGATACCGGATGTCTTCAAAGATGACGTCATAACTTTCCTATCCCTTTTAGAAGAGATAGAAGTCGTTCCTGACGTGCCAGCTAAAGTCGTGGTTAACGAGAGAACGGGAACGGTTGTTTTTGGAGGAAACGTCAAACTGTCTGACTTCACGATTTCATACGGTTCGTTCACCGTATCTATAACGAACGGCAAGATAGAAAGCAGTGAAGCCACTGTTCAGAATCTTGTGAACGCGTTGAAAGCTCTTGGAGCGACACCTCAGGACATAATAGCCATCCTTCAGGCACTTCACGAAGCCGGGGTTCTCCATGGGGAGTTAATCATCATGTGAGGTGAGAGAGTTGCTGATATATGGGGTGTCGGATGTCAGAAACTATGATTTGAGGAGAGCTTGCAGGGAGTTTGTTGGAAGTTTCTTCTACGAGATCTTCAAGAAGATGTACGATACGATACCGAAATCTGATCTTGTTCCTGAAACGTACGCGGAGAGATGGTTCAGGGAGATGCTGCTTTACGAATATTCCAAAAAGGCAGCCGAGGACTCTTTAAAACCCTTGGTAGATATGATATACAAAAACCTCTCCAAAGGGGTATGGAGAGGAAAGAATGGGAAGATGTAGAGCGTGTGGCTTCGTATCTGATGAGATAAGCGAAGCTATAGGGTTGTGTGTGAAGTGCTTGAGGGAAAATCCCTCTCTGTCCCTGGAGGCGGTCAAAAGGATTCGTGAAGAGTGGAGAAAGTCTTTGAACCTTCCTTTATACCCTCCCAGGTCAGGAAACATTACATGTCACATGTGTGTGAACGAATGCAGCATACCGGAAGGAGATTTCGGCTATTGTGGGATCATCAAAAATGAAGGAGGGAGATTTTCAACGATCTCTGGAGGGTTCAACAGAGCGTACCTTCACTGGTATTTTGACCCGCTGCCGACGAATTGTGTTGCAGCACCGGTATGTCCCGAGAGGGAAAATTATGGTTTTTACAATCTGGCGGTATTTTTTGCTGGTTGCAATTTAGATTGCCTTTTCTGCCAGAACATACACCATAAGTACATGATAAAAGATGGGAAAGTGAGAACAAATGAGGGTGTGATTTTAAGCGATGAAGAACTCTTCAAGATAGCCATGGATCCTAGGGTTGTCTGTATTTGTTTTTTTGGAGGGGATCCGATACCTCACATGGCTTACACAATTAAGGTTGCCAGGAAGATCATAAGGTATTCCAAGAAAGTGAAGAGGGTGTGCTGGGAGACCAATGGTTTGATGGATACTAAGATCACAGAGAACGTGGCAAAGTTGTGTGCAGAAACTGGTGGAAAAGTGAAGATCGATTGGAAAGCATACTCTCCTACACTCTACCAGATATTAACAGGTGTTGATGGTGAAAAAGCAGTCGAGAGGCTCAAGGAGAATGTGAAGATACTTTCGAAGTATGGGGTCTTAGTCGTCAGTACACTCGTTGTACCTCATTATATAGATGCTGTGGAAATTGGAAGTATAGCGGGATTTTTGGCCAGTATAGACCCTGATATTCCCTACATTCTCCTTGGGTTCGCCCCTCAACATCTTATGTTCGATATTCCCACAACGAGCAGGAAGCAAATGGAAGAAGTTTACTCCGCTGCCTTGAGTGCGGGTTTAAAGAATGTTCACATAGGTAACAGATGGCTTCTCAGATGATAGCTTGAGATGTTGAAAAAAGAAAAATTTGACAAGTAGTATATCCGAAGAGTAATATATAAACCGTGTCCTCGCGAGGACATAGAAATTTGTAAGGAGGAGTTGTGTTATGAGAGGAAAAGTTAAATGGTTCGACCCCAAAAAGGGGTACGGTTTCATAACGATGGATGAAGGAGGAGACATATTCGTACACTGGACGGCCATCGATATGGAAGGTTTCAAAACTTTGAAAGAAGGACAGGTGGTGGAGTTCGACATTCAGCAAGGAAAGAAAGGACCTCAGGCTGCGCACGTTAAGGTCATAAGTTGAAGACAATAGGCCCCCTCGGGGGCCTTGAATATTGATGGTTGTTGTGGTAAGATTCTCTGATGACATTTTCTAGAGAGGTGATATGAAAGATGAAAAAAGGAATACATCCCGAGATGAAGCTTGTTACTGTGAAATGTGCTTGTGGCGCTGAGCATACCTTCTGGACAACGAGACCGAATATAAGGATCGATGTGTGTTCAAACTGCCACCCGTTTTACAAAGGTGGAGGGAAGGGTGGAGTGTTCATAGTCGACACGGAAGGGAGAATAGAAAAATTCAGAAAAAAATACGGAGAAAACTACTGAGGGAGCGCCGGCTCCCGTTTATTAATATCCTTTAAGGAGGGTTTAGTTGTGAAAGTTGGTGAGCTCGTGAAAGGTAAAGTCGTGAAACTGATGAGGTATGGAGCTGTGATAAAGCTCGAAGGAGGAGAAGAAGGATTCGTCCATATATCCAAGATTTCCAACGATTACGTAAGGAGAGTTCAGGACTATCTCAAGGAAGGTCAGGAGGTGACAGCGAAGATAGTTGGAAGAACCAGAGACGGGAAGTGGGAGCTATCCATGAAGGGACAGAAAAATGCTATTAAAGACACGAAAAAGAATGAATTTGAAAGGAAATTAGCGCGTTTTTTGAAAGAGAGTGATAGGAAACTCTCGGAGTACAGGAAAAGAGTGGAGAAGAAAGGTGGAAGGGGTAGGTGGTGATCAACGGGAGCGTGCCAGCGCTCCCGATTTCGCTATATCACTGAGCATTACAGGAAATTCCTTCCCCCATCTAACAACCAAAACTTCTGTACCAACACCAGCGAATGCATCCAGTTCCTCCACATCGGGGTTGAACATCCTTATACATCCATGGGAGATCCTTTTTCCAATTTCCCAGGGTTTCGATGTCCCGTGTATTCCATAAGTGGGATCCGAGAGCTGTAAGTAGCGTGTTCCAAGACCATTTATGGGAGACCTTGGTGATATGTATTCGCCGAACCAGTATAAAGCGGGATCTATCTCTTTTCTAAGTATCCAATATTTACCAGGTGGCGTGGCATCACTCCTTCCAATGGCAACGGGATAAACTTTCAAGAGGATGCCGTCATAGTACAGAGCAAGACGCGATGTTGAGAGATCTATGACAATGGTGGTTGGATTATCGGTGAATAGAACCTTTCCCAGTTTCAGTTTTTGCCCAGCCATTATCAAATTTGGGTTTTCCAGAGAATTTATCAGTACTAAATCTCCTACTCTAAGGTTGTACTTCATGGCTATACTCCACAGGGTTTCCCCAGGTTGCACGATATGGTATCCTGGCTCAATCGGTACGATTTTAAATATGCCAACATCACCCCTTAAAGGGACAGCCACTCCTTTCAGAACGAAAATTTCTCTTCTCAGTTTAACCGATACACCGTATTTCCCCTTCAATTCAACCACGACATCTCCGATACCATCTTTAAGATCCGATTTAAAAAACGATACGACTTCATCATTCACTCTGAAGAATCTCCTATCTTCGCCACAAACTAGCAACCTTTCAACCTTCCAGTCTCTGGAAGCTTTTACTATGACATAGATGTAAGGGATTCTATTCTTGAAGTCAGAGAGAATCCTGACATCCAGGTCTTCTTTTAAAAACCTCAAATCCAGGACTTCCGGGATGCTTCCTTTCATTCGATTTCCGAAAACGTTCGTTCCCTCAACAATTGGAACCATCCAATCGGGAAAATCTTCTATATGGAACTCGAATCTGTTCGCGGTCGAGGAACTTGGTTTCAAAAAACCATTGGGTGTGTACAGAAGCATTTTAAGATCTCCTTGAGGTTTGTAAAGGGGCTTAATGGAGAGTACAATCGTACTCTCCCCCGCTTTATGGATTTTCACCAGATGATCTGCGGAGAATATCAACGACTGTATCAAACACATGAAAAGCAATAACTTCCTTATCATACGGACCAACCCTCTTTTTTACCCCATCCCCTGTTAGTATAACAACTTCTGCCGTATCACTCTCCACAGTCTTGCGGACATCGTTTACCACCACTATATCCAGGTTTTTCTCTTTCAATTTCTTTCTGGCGTTTTCCTCAAAATTTTCTGTTTCCGCAGAGAAACCGACCAAAACCCTTCTACCCTTCTTGGTTCCAATTTCTCTCAATATATCCGGATTCCTCTCAAGAACGAGTGAGAGGTTTTCCTTATCTTTCTTTATTTTGCTCTCTGAATACACAGATGGTTTGTAATCCGCAACCGCCGCGTTCATCACGATCACATCCATATCTTCATATCGTTCCAGCACTTCTCTTCTCATTTCCTCGGCAGATACCACTTTCACGAATTCATCTAAAAAAGGGGGAGGGGAAAGAGAAACAGGCCCACTTATGAGGTGGACGCGACCTCCCATTCTCTTTGCAACCTTTGCCAGGGCGTATCCCATCTTCCCACTGCTCGCATTGCTTATGAATCTGACAGGATCAAAATACTCCCTTGTTGGTCCTGCCGTTACAAGGATTCTGTAGCCTTTTAACGGTTTTTCCCAGGTCACCATGTAAATGGCTTCCTCTATCACTTCGTTATCGGGGTATCTTCCCTTTCCCCAATCGCCACATGCTAGGAATCCTTCATCCGGTTCGAGAACGAACCAACCGTTATCTCTCAACACAGATAGATTTCGTTGAGTTATGGGATTTCCGTACATTCTATCGTTCATGGTGGGAACAATCACTTTGGAAGCTTTGTTGAAAGCCAGGGCTGTAAGAGTTAGCAGGTTGTCCGCCCTTCCTGTGGCTATTTTTGCTGTCGTATCAGCCGTTGCGGGGGCTATCACTAGGACATCCGCCCATCTGGAGAGTTC
>MZGO01000041.1 GCA_002084985.1 Thermotoga sp. 4484_232
GGTGGGGGTTCCCAGCCTCCTCTTCCTCCATCTGGAGGTGGTACAACCACCCCATCTTTACCCGGTGGGGGTGCATCAGGTCCTCAACTTCCAACAGGGCAACCTCAACTACCAAGTGCTCCACAACCCGCTAGAGAGCCTCAATTACCAGGTGGAGGAACATCAGGTCCCCAACTTCCAGCAGGCCAGCCTCAATTACCAAGCACTCCTCAGCTTCCTCCAACCTCCCAGCAGATACCTGGACCTTCTCAGATAGGTGAGCAAGCCACTGAAGAGATAGTTCCTTTTACTGATGTTGAAGAAATTTTAGAGTTCAATGAATATCCTGTGCCAAAATTTGTGAAGAAAGGGTTGATCCTTTTCAGAAAAATTCAAGAAGAATATTTGGATGAAAAAGGGAATGTCTCTGAAAAGTACATCTACTATGACGTTCTCATTGTAGCTGCGATTCATCAGAAAAAAGCCTTAGCTCTCAGAATGATCTTTTCAGACGACATGATAGAATTCGAATCCACCGTGCTCAGAGGATTGTGCTGTACTTTCGTGAACCCGGATATTGTCCAAGATCTGGTGAATAAAGGATTTTCGAAGATATCACAGGGAAATCTGAAAGTCAAAGCAGGTGATGAGGTGCACGAATGGTTCTACGATGAAGAAACAGGTCTTGTCAAAAAATATGTCATATCCAGTGATGTGGATAAGATGACAATAGAACTTCTGTCTTTCAAGAACGTTTCATTCGATTTCAACGTTACCCCTCTGAAGCGAGGTGCTATCTTCAGATATGAAGTTAACGCATACGGTGAGAAGAGTATGAGAACTTTCGAAGTAAGAGGTATATCGGAAGATGTGGCAGAAATACGTGTTAAAGATGATACCGGGTATGAAGAGACAAAATATGAAAGTGCTTATCTTGGGGATTTCTACGTATCCCCTCAAATCTTGGAAAACGGTTTCTTCGATTTGAGCCCCATTGGTGTGAATGTGAGTGTTTCAAAAGAGGGTAACAATTACGTTCTCAACTTAAGTGGAAAAGGATCAATAAAATTGATATTCAGCGTAAACGGAATCATGCTGCATGGTACTCACACATCTCAATTTGGAAGCATGGAGGTAAAGCTTGTGAGGTGAGAGCATGAAGAAACTTCTCTCAGCTTTTCTCCTACTGATAGCTTCTATCATATTTTCAGATGGGATGATAATACCGGATGTGTATTGGCATCGTCCCCCGGATGTTCCAACTTATCCAATCAGACTTGTAGAGCACGAGGTGAGGATGGAAATAAAGGGAGATATCCTTGTTGCAGAAATAAAAGAGGTTTTTGAAAATCCAACGGATTACACGGTAGAAGGAGTATACGTTTTCCCGACACCTAAAGGGGCATTGATAAAGGATTTTAGAATGATTGTGGACGGGAGGGTTTACGAGGGAAAGATCCTGAGCAAGGACGAGGCAAGAAGAAGGTACATAGAATACGTCTCCAAGTTGAGAGATCCAGCATTGCTTGAATACATCGGATTCGAGATGATACAACTCAAAATAGCGCCTTTGAGACCTGGAGAGAGAAGAACCATCGAAATCAAGTACTCTCAGGTTTTAGGAAGAAGAGAAAACACTCTAAAACTTCTGTATCCTCTGAAGATAAATTCTGTTGGGAAGAATAGAATAGGTAGGATACACATACGAGGTGTAATACATGGTGATGTTTTGGATGTCTACTCTCCTTTTTACGAGTTAAGAGTTGATAGAAAAGCAGATGAAACGGTATTCGATTTCAAAGATGAAAATATGGTAGCTGAAAAGGATTTTATAGTGTACATAACCATGGGGGAGAAATGGGCAGGGTTTGGCTTTGAAACTTATAAACCTTTCCCAGATGAGCCTGGTTATTTCATGTTAACCATAGCTCCTCGATTAACACTTTCAGAGGCATTGAACAAGCATGTTGTTTTCGTTCTGGATAAATCCGGGAGCATGGAAGGTACGAAGTTAAACCAGGCAAAAGAAGCCTTAAAGTACATAGCGGAAAATCTAGGAGAGGGGGACCTTTTAACCGTTGTAGTTTTCGACTCCCTCATCAAGATCCTAGGAAAACCCTTTATGACAAAAAAAGATCTTCCTACTCTCCTAGAATCTCTAGAAAGGGTTGTAGCCGATGGTTCAACTAACATAGGGGGTGCTCTAAGAAAGGCTCTTTATCTATGTAGCAAAAGCCCTCTAAAAGTAAACTACATAATATTCCTCACAGATGGTCTTCCCACGGTCGGTTTGGAAAGGGACGAAATAATAGATATGGTCAGGAAATTGAACAGAACGAAAGAAGGGTTGTTAGCCAACATATTCGTTTTCGGTGTGGGAGAAGACGTAGACCCTGTCCTCTTAGATACTCTTGCCGAGGAAAACGGTGGAATTTCAAAGTACGTCATAAGAGAAGCAACACTTGAAGAAGCAATATCTACACTCTACAGGACCATAAGTTCCCCTGTTTTAACCGACGTCAAGATATCCTTCGAAGGTGTCGAGGTTGAGAAAGTTGTACCTTTCAAGATAACGGGGATATTTGCGGGTGTTCCTGTAAGAATATTCGGAAAATACATAACAGGAGGTATAGGAAGAGTCAAGATAGAAGGAAAAAAGGAGAATACTGGCGTCACTTACGAGTACTCCTTTAAATTTCCGAAGCAGGATGATGACGATGATTACGTTGAATACGTATGGGCGAGAAGATACATGGCCTATCTTGAAAGAAGAATCTTGATATATGGACCAAATGAAGAGTTAAAAAGAGAAATAGAAAGATTGAGTAAAAAGTATGGTATTCCCTCAATTTTAACTTCTCTTTTGATAGAGGAACAACCAATTCAATACAGGGGAGTAGGTGCACCTCCTTCAGCTCCAGCTCCCACATCTGTGAAGGCTGCTAAGAAGATATCAGAAAGTCTTGAAGTAGAGAGGATCACGGAGAAAACTATGGATAGAAAGTTCCTTGCCGGGAAGACGTTCGTTTTAAAAGATGACTTCTGGGTCGATACAGAATTTGAAGAAAACGAAGTTATAAAAGTTCTGTACATGTCGAAAGCGTATTTTAAGCTAATGGAATTGTTCCCTGAGTTTTTAAAGTATCTATCACTCGGAAAGAACATAAAAATAAGAATAGATGGGTATAACCTGGTGATCGATGAAAATGAAGGTATATCAAGTGAGGAAGAGCTTCTAGAAAAACTGGGTATGTAAAGGAGCCACCCAAGTAGGTGGCTCCTAGTTTCCTGTCATTTTCGATCCATTTTGCTTTAGAAAAACAAAGAGAAATAAAAAGAATCTGCTTTTTAATTTTTTCTAATCATGTATAATCGAAGTTCAAGATTCACGGGGAAAATTCTCCTATCTTGGTTTTTCTAGAAATCTTGTTATAAATTTGATTTTGGTTCGAAACATTTGAAAAACGATTTCCATATTTTTCCAAATATTACTCAACATTCTGATACCGATACCCCCTGTGATGAAAACGCAGCATCTTCTTGAATCCGTCTGGGCACTAATCCTGGTTTACGCAGCTTTCAACGTTCCCTTATCAGCCTCTGGTTTGATATCTGTCGCATTGATCGTGTTCGCATTCACCTGGAATGAACTCTTGTTCGCTTTGAGTTTAACTTACATGAAAGCTAAAACAATAACAGTTGTGATAGCGGGTGCTCAGCACACGAGAGGAGCGGAATTCTGGTACATAGGGGTAAGGAGTGTAAGATATGAAACGTAAGTTGAGAGACGAGCTTGCAAGAAGAGCCAAGGAAATATTGGATAGAGCGGGTATCGTCATCACGGACAAGGAGTATCAAGAAATGGAGGTCACAGATTTCGGTCTTGGAAGACCCGAAGAAATAGGGCTTCAGATAGTGGTTTATGTGAACAACGAAAGATACTGTGCCAAAGAACTCATTCTCCTACCGAATCAGATATGCCCTGAACATAGACACCCTCCCTTCGATGATTATCCGGGAAAGCAGGAAACGTTCAGATGCAGATGGGGGGAAGTCTACCTATACGTCGAAGGTGATCCAACGCCGAATCCCAAAGGAAGGGTTCCTGTGGATAAAAAAGGGCATTTCACCGTATGGCATGAGATCGTTTTAAAACCAGGAGATCAGTACACGATACCTCCCAACACCAAACACTGGTTCCAAGCAGGACCTGAAGGTGCCGTGGTCTCGGAATTTTCCTCAACGAGCTACGATGAGAAGGATGTATTCACCGATCCTGAAATCAAAAGGATCGTGGCGATAGAAGAATGAGAAAGGGAGGTAGAAGGCTATGTTCAAGTATTCCGTGAGCAACTGGATATACGGTGATGAGAAGCTGGAGGATACCATGAAGAGACTTTCGAAATTTGGATTCGATGGAGTTGAGCTCATGGGAGAGCCAGATTTCTACGATCCAGGCGAGGTGAACTCTCTTTGCGAGAAATATGGCCTGGGGGTTTTATCGATAGCTGGAATCTACACGAAGGGAAGGGACCTGTCCCATCCTGATGAATCTGAGAGGAAGAGTGCAAAGGATTATCTTAAAAAGTGTATAGATTTCGCTGTGAAGGTGAAAACCGATGTAATAGTAGTAGTGCCAACAGAAGTTGGTAGAACCAAACCGTGTGAAGATCTGTCGAAATGGCTTGATGAATCAAAAAGACAATTTGACTTTGCTGTTGAATCGCTCAAGGAGGTAGCGCCCTACGCGGAATCGAAAGGAGTTTTCCTGGCTATAGAGCCGATCAACAGGTACGAGACGTTTCTGATAAACACTGCAGAAGAGGCTATGAAACTCTGTGAAGCTGTAGGTTCTCCGGCTATGAAGATACATCTCGATACTTTTCATATGAACATAGAAGAAAAGAATTTCTATGATCCGTTTATCATGGTGAAAGATCTGTTGGTGAACGTTCACATCGCTGACAGTAACAGGCAAGCTGTGGGATATGGCCACACGGATTTCAGGTCAATGGTGAAGGCCTTGAAAGAGATAAACTACCAGAGAGCTTTGGCACTCGAGCCTTTACCACCAGTTCCCAATCCTTATCTTGCTGTAAAGCTGGGTCTCTACAGAGAGCTATGGGATGAGTATGCCAAGGTATCTATAGAGAGACTGAAAAAGTTGGAAGAGGAAGTATGAAGGTTTTCAAACATCGACTTTTTCTCACTATAGTTTTGTCATAAGATATTCATAACTGAGGGGTGATTGAAGAGGTCGATATCATGAGGATAAAAGATATTGCAAGAATTTTGAACGTGTCACCTTCTACCGTTTCTAAGGCTCTGAACAACCGGCCAGGAGTTAATCCTGCATTAAGAGAGAAGGTAATTAAAACTGCTCAGAAACTGAACTACAAGAAAGATATGATCGCAAGTTCCTTAAGAACCACGAAAAGCTATATCATAGGAATTGTGATCCCGGGTGTGAGTAATTCATTCTTCGGAAGGCTCGTACTATCCATCGAAAAGATTCTTTATCAGGGAAATTACAGATACATACTCTCCAACACAGATGAGGAGATAAAGAAGGAACAAGAATACATGCTGACAGAGTGATAGAAGGATTGGATGCGAGTTACGTTATCGTGGACAATGCTGGTGCCATATATGAAGCAGTTGTTTATCTGAAAGACAGAGGTCACAGGAAAATAGGTGCGATTATTGGCCCCAACAATATCTACACTTCCAAAAAACGGTTTGAAGGATTCACCAAGGCGATTAAAGACTTAAATCTCGAGACGAGAAAAGACTGGATTCTTCGCAGTGAATACTCAATAGATATTTCTAGGAAGGTGACAAAAGAAATGTTCAACAGGACGAAAGACCTTCCAACTGCCTTGATAAGTTTCAACAATATCATGACGATAGGTGTACTTGAGGCTTTTGAGGATTTAGGAGTGAAAATACCGGATGATATATCCCTGATAAGCTTTGATGACGTTCCTTGGCACAGATTCAGCAAAGTGCCTATAACCTCTATCGAACAGCCCGTTGAAGAAATGGGAATAATAGCAGCGACTATCCTCATGGATCTTCTGAATTCATCAAAGAGAGAGAATAGGAAAGTAGTGCTTAAAGCTAGACTCATAGAACGTGGGTCGGTGAGCTGCCTGAAAAATTAGAGAGTTCCTCTAGGAAAGATGATTGTGGTATCGTATTTTTCTGCCAGTTTCAAGAAAATCCCATCGGGTTTTCTGTCAGTCACCACCACATGCACTTCCTTCATTGTGGCCACTCTCCAAGGGAATTCTTTTCCAAATTTCGTATGATCTGCCAGAAAGATTACTTCCTTTGCCATCTCGACCATTTTTCTATTGTTTCCACCGGGAAGACTGGGAGAAGTTTCC
>MZGO01000042.1 GCA_002084985.1 Thermotoga sp. 4484_232
AAAAAACAAAGAGAATACGTAGAAAGGATCAAAGGGGAGGATAAGAAATGGTGGTGAAACCTTTCAAAGGATTCAGACCCAGAAAGGATGTTGTCGAGAGATTCATCGTGAAACCTTATGATATCGTGAGCAGGGAAGAGGCAAGGAAGGAGATTCAAAAAAATCCCATATCATTCTACAAGGTTACAAAACCAGAGGCGGAATTCACAGAAGATATCGATCCATCTTCAGACGATGTCATGAGAAAAGCTGGTATCCTTGTTCAGGACGACAGAGAATCCTTTTACGTTTACAGACAGATCATGGGAAAGCACATCCAAACGGGTCTGGTGGCTTTGTTCTCCGTTGACGAGTATCTGGAAGGTAAGATAAAGAAACACGAACTTACGAGAAAGAAGAAAGAAGAGGAAAGGACAAAACACGTTTACTACACGAAAGCTCATACAGGACCTGTTTTCCTCATGTATCGATCAGATTCCGAAGTCAACGAATCTTTTCAAAGGGTGGTAGAAACGAAGGAACCGGAAAACGTACTGATAGATGATGCAGGGATCGTTCACGAATTCTACGTCATCGATGATAAAAGACAAGTGGAGAGCATCAAAAAAGCCTTTGAAAAGGTGCAAGCCTTTTATATAGCGGATGGTCATCACAGAGCAGCGGCAGCGGTCAGAGCCAGTGACATGTTAAAAGGGGAAGTAGACGATGACGAGAGAAATTACTTTTTGGGGATAGTTTTTCCACATGATGAACTCAGGATAATGGATTACAACAGAATTGTGAAGCACTCTATCGAAAAAAAGGAGCTTTTAAGAAGGCTTGAAAAGGATTTCGAGATAGAAAGAGTGTACGAGCGCCCTTACAGGCCAAAGAAAAAACACGAAATAGGTTTGTACGTGGGATCGGGTGAGTGGTACATCATGAAACCCTTGAATGTGCCTGAGGACACCTTATCGTCTCTGGACGTTGAAATACTGCAAAAAAAGGTTCTTTCTCCTATATTTGGAATAGAAGATCCAAGAACAGATGAAAGAATCGATTTCGTGGGAGGTATAAAGGGATTATGTATCCTTGAGAAGTTGGTTGACGAAGAGGGATGGGACTTCGCTTTCTCCATGTATCCAACAAGTGTGGAAGACCTTATGAAAATAGCTGATGAAGGAAAGATAATGCCACCCAAATCCACCTGGTTTGAACCAAAGCTGAAAAGTGGTTTTGTTGTTCATATAATGGGATGAACTTTTTCGGTGATAGATGAGTCTTATTAGGTCAGAAGGAGGTGGTAAAGTGTTCTTCCCACTCTTTGATCCAACGATCATCATACTGATTCCTGCATTTCTCTTTGCATTATGGGCTCAGATTCTCGTTTCAAGTACCTTCAGCAAATACTCCAAAATCAAGTCCACAACGGGCTACACTGGTTTCGAACTCGCAAGGAGATTACTTGAAAGTGCCGGTATATACGATGTCTCGATAGAATACATCTCTGGGAGGCTCACTGACCATTACGATCCCAGAACGAAAGTTGTAAGGCTCTCATCTGCGACTTACAACGATTTTTCCGTGGCATCGCTTGGAGTTGTCGCTCATGAAATAGGACATGCTATACAGCATGCCCAGAATTACGCACCCCTTGTCATAAGAAATGCCATGGCCCCTGTCGTCACTTTCGGTTCAAACCTTGCATGGATACTCTTTCTGATAGGACTCATATTCTCCTCACCTTTTCTAATAAAGCTTGGTATCATATTCTTTATCCTGGTTGTCATATTCACGCTCATAACGCTGCCTGTAGAGATCGATGCTAGCAGAAGAGCCTTGAAATTACTCAGAGAGAGTGTTCTCATGCCCGAAGAGGAATTGAGGGGTGTGAAGAAAGTTCTGACAGCAGCGGCCATGACTTACGTTGCCGCAGTTGCAACAGCTATTTTCCAGCTTCTGAGGATGATATTCATAGCCAGTATATTTGGTGATAGACAGTGAACACAAGAGAGATAGCAAGTAGAGTTTTAAGGATTTTTGAGAAAAAGAAAAGAATACCTGAAGATGAGGTTAGAAGGGCTCTGTCCCGAATGGATGAGAGGGACAGAGCCTTTTTCAAAGAATTGGTATGGGGAGTCGTGAGAAAGAGAAGACTCCTCGACTGGTACATCGATAGATTTTTGAGGAGAAAGGAAATACCTCCTGCAGTGAGAGTGCTGCTCAGAATGGGGGTTTACCAGATCCTTTTCATGAATTCTGTTCCCAACTATGCAGCGGTCAACGAAACTGTTGCTCTTGCTGAGAATAAGAGCTTCAAGAGACTGATAAACGCTATTCTAAGAAAGGTGTCGAGCATAGAAATTGAAGAGCCGTCGGAATTGTCACTCAAGTATTCGCATCCGGAATGGCTTGTGAACTATTGGAAAAGCTTTTTGAAAGAAGAAATTGTTGAGGAAATTCTCAGATGGAACATGGTACCTTCTCCCATTGTTCTGAGGGTCAACACGTTAAAGATAACCAGAGAGGAATTGATGGGGATCTTGAGGGAAGAGGGACATGAGGTTTCAGAAACACCCCATTCTCCCGTTGGTATCTGGATAAAAAAGCTCGGGAAATCACTCGATGACAGCAGAGTTCTATCGGAAGGCTTGGCCACCGTTCAGGGGGAATCATCCCAGATGGTTCCCTTCCTTATGGAGCTCGAATCAGGCCTTACGGTTCTCGATGTTTGCTCTTCCCCTGGTGGAAAAACCACCCACATAGCGGAGTTGATGAAAAATAAGGGAAAAATACTGGCTTTCGACATCTCCTTAGACAAAGTAGAGAAGGTTATAGAGAATGCGAAAAGACTCGGGATAGAGATTATAGACACGGGAGTCTTACCCGGTGAAAAGCTTTCAGAGATTGTAAAAGAAAAATTCGACAGGATTTTGCTGGATGTTCCCTGTACATCTTTAGGGACCATAAGAAAGAATCCAGATGTTATGTGGAGAGTTAAGAGATCGGATTTCAAAAAACTCTCAAAGCTTCAATATGAGCTCTTGTCCTCATCCTGGAAACTGCTCAAAGAAGGGGGAATACTGATATACAGTACCTGCACCGTTACCCTTGAGGAAAACGGGAAAATCGTGGAAAAATTCCTGACAGAACACGATGACGTGGAGGTTCTGGATGTAAACGGTGAGATTTCGGAATTTGGAATAGATGGAATATGGGATGGATACGGTTTTCTAATGCTGCCGGATGAGACGATAACACCTTTTTATGTATCCAAACTGAGAAAGATCGGTTGAATCCTGAAATCCCTTTCCCCCTTTTTTTCACGATCGGATTTGAAGAAAAGGGAATGAACATTCGTTGCTTTTATATCGAGTAAGAGCTGCTCTTCAAAGAGCTCTGGATCAACATCCATATTTCTTTCCTCATCCTTCAATGCTTTTTCAAGAACTTTTCTATAAAGAGATACCGTTGATACGATGGGTAATTTTGAAGCCTTCTTCATTTTCGAAAGAAGATTCCTTCCAGATTCTGTGAAACCGAGTATTCTGAGATATTGAGGCCCTTTCTCGTTACTCCTCTCCACGAAGTCTTTTCTCATCTCAAAAAGCACGTACAGCATCAACCTTCTTATCCTGGTGAAAGTGAACCTCTTACTTTTGACCTTCTCCATGAATTCTCCTATGCTGCTAGAAATTCTTGAAAATCTGTAAAACCTCTCGTCAAGCCCTTCTGAAAACCCATACAATTTTGAGAAATCGTCTCTATCTTTCAACCTCATGATTCCTAAAAGAAGCTTTTCCATATCCTCAAGAAAGACAGGGCCTCTTCCTTCTTCGAGTTCTCTACGTATCACCTCGAAACTCTCCTCTGGTACGGATTCTCTCACCAGGTCCATCTTCCTCTCCCTTATGAGCTTCCTTATAGACGTGGCACTCGATAACCTTCCTTTAAACTCTTCTTCTTTGTAATCTGCTCCCACTCTTTTTATGGTATGAGGGGTTATGCTTGAGCCAAGATCCAGAATTGCTCTCACATACTCAAGGCCCAGTATATCGTTAGATCTTTCTATCAACCTCACTTTCTCTGGATCCATGATTTTCAACTCCTCAACGTACCTCATCAAAGCGTACTTCCTGGCGTTGGGGAACGAATATCCTTTTTTCAATTCCTCGTGAAGGAATTGGTTGTAAAGGTCAGGTTGTTCATGCAAGATTTCTGCTATCTTCTTCAAAAATTCAATATCGTTTGATTCACTTCCAAAAACGATGTCTGTAACAACACCTGTACCATCTAAAACCCCGATGGCTCCCCTCGCAAACCCTCCCGCATCTTGAATGGCGTAAACTGTTGGGAGCTCAAAAACAACATCCACTCCCATCTTGAGTGCGATCTCTGCTCTTGAGAATTTATCTATAATTGCTGGCTCTCCCCTCTGGCAAAAGTTTCCACTCATGACCGCGATGGTGTAATCGGGTTTTATCAATTCTTTAGCTTTTTGGAGGTGAAAGAGATGCCCGTTGTGAAAGGGGTTGTATTCCACAACTATCCCCAGAACTCTCATTACTTGACCAGTTCCCTCCTGAGGAGGGTAAGGTTCGTGACAAGGACGAGAAGGGTGAAAAGCGTGAAGAGTATCGAGATCAGCATGAAAGTTTTAGAATCCCCAGTACTTCCCAGGATCTCAACTCCCATCCACGCGAACCCATTCAGTATGATCCTGTAAACCTGGATGAACAGGGATATACCCGAAAACACAGCAGCGAGTGAAATGTGAATTGAAGGGTTATGACTCATAGATTTGGAGAGGGTGAAGAATCCCATGAAGAGTCCAGACATGGACAGAGAGGCTAGAGAGAACAGAAGCCATTTTGAAGCTGAGATCTTCAAATCCAGAATATCCCTGAACAGAGGGGCTATATGATATATCCCGAAGTAGACAGATGTTCCAAGGAGGCCAACAGTCATGACAACTATTCCTAGAAAAAGGATCGCATAGAGTTTCCCCATAGTCCCACCTCAACACTTCAATTTTCCAGATCATCTCCTTTTATGATCCTTCCAACACCCACATTTATGAAATACTCTTTATATTCGTCCTCAAACATCTTCCTCGTCGTATCACCTGAACAATGTGAGGCTCCAACGTAGCGTACTCCAAGCTTTTTGAAATCATTTATGATCTTCCTAATCTCATTTCTTGACTTCCCCATCAGGTGGAATCCTCCCATCACCAGTAGCACATCCTTACCAAGTAGATCTTTCGCTTTGGCCACGATATTCACGATACCAGGGTGTGCACATCCGGTTATGACGATCAACCCCTTGTCTGTATTCACGATTAAAGATTGCTCCTTTATCCAAAACCCCATCTCACCAGTCGTGTAAACTCCTTTGCATATTTCAGCAGGCTCGTGAATTTCCACTACCTTTGCTCCCAATGATCGAACATCCTCTTTGAATCTCTTATCAAACGATTTCAATAGATGAACGGTGACATTTGAGTTTTCCCTGAGAAAACCAAAGAGTCCTCCAACATGGTCTCCATGAATATGAGAGAGGACTATGATATCGATGTTTTCAGGATGAATACCGAGTTTTTCCATGTTGTACAACAGGGTTGGCGCATCCCCACCCGTATCGAACAGAATGTTTTTTTCTGCACCTTCAATCACACAACTAAAACCCCATCCCGTTCTCAACCCTTCTTTGTACAGGTAGTTGTCGTACACCACAGTTATTTTCAGATTCTTCAAAAGTACTTCGGATGCCTGCATATCGATCCCTCCGCATGTCGTCACATTCTCATCCGTTCCAAAAGAGTAACTCACACAAGATATTAACATTATACCGATGAATATCAACATTTTGCACATAACCATTCCTTCTCATCCCCTTTTCTTCGCACACATTCTCAAAGCACCTGGTATCGGATTACCCCCTGGAACTCTTTGCATGTACTCTCTGTACGAATCCCCAAACTTTTCCAGATTTTCCTTCTCTTCCTCCACCATCGCGAGGTGAAGAAGTAACATCAATACTCCACCAGTATTGACTCCTGCGTTTAAGACACCACCACAATGCTTGTAGCCTTTCTTTGAAATCACAGACTAAATTCTGGTTCTTTCCTTAACCATCGCCCTGGAACCGCGCTGCTGATCTGGTATTTCCTCACGGTAGATGATATACAGGAAGCAGTGCCAGTATCCATAGTGCTTTTTAAGAACAATCTCCATATCCTGCACGATATCAATCACCGAAATTTTTCAACTATTCCAGCCATAGACTCCTGAACCCGATGCCTTCCTAACAGTGTGATTGGCAACGTTCCACAGATTTGCTCTGG